>DASSYU010000425.1:0-3717 GCA_035703125.1 Pseudolabrys sp.
ATAGAACGCGGCATTCGGGCCGTAAAAGCTGGTCATCTTCCAATTGAACGTGGTCTGAGCGCGAACCACGGCCGGCGCGGCTACCGTGCCGACCACGCTGGCAAACGCCAACTTGCTGAAATCACGACGACGCATGACACCATCCCCCGATAAAGGTTTATCTGCGCGACAGTCTATGCAAGTACCGCGCCAGACAAGCGCGGGCTTGACCAATATCCTAGGCCGGGCTCTGACAGATGGGCAATCGGAAGTTCGGGGTGCGGTCGAGAATTCTTCGGCCCGGCTGCGCCCGCGGCCTGGTTGGTCGCCGGGCGGAATTTCATCGTTGCCGGCCCTACCAGCAGGATCACATCGCCTTCCCGGCGCCACCCCATCACCTGAACGATCGATGCAAGCATTTCCTCATCGGCCTTGATGCACTCGGGCGTGCATTGCCCGGCGCTCTGCATTGCCGGCAGTTCGTCGGGCAAAGCTCCCAGCAGTCGGTGGATCTAAGTGGCTCGCCCATGATCTGGTTTCCGCGGTCACCCAGCCGCCGCTTTAGACCCAAAGCGGACATCGACTGCCCCGCAACCGCTTGTCCTCAAAGCACCTTCCAGCCCCTTTCCGCGTGATGGACCACGGCGATATGATGTCGTGCGCGTCACGCATTAAGAGGAGGGGCACCCATGCTCTATATTGGTTTGCTTGCGGGCGTTCTCATGATCGTCGTGGCCATCATGTTGGCCTGGTATGTGCGACCGATTGATGGAAAGGTGAACCCAAGGCTCACCCCCTTAATCGAGCCGTATGCTGCTGCTACGATACTCGGCCTAGCCGTATTTGGACTCGTCACATTTTTGTTTGAATTAGGTTCCCTGTTTTCATGAATGCCTTGCTCAATGGTAATGCTCAAATGAAAGAGGCTGCCAAATGGGCTTGCCGAGGTTGCCGCCGAGTACGACTTGCGCGCCGTCGCGGCACTCCGCTCGGTGTGACTTGGCGATGATAGTTTGCGTCAATCGAACGTAGTGCACCGCGCATGCATCGCCGATCTTTGCGCGCCGCTCGCAACGTACGATCTCATGCCGAAGGTCGGGCAACGCAATTTTCGGGACCAAATTGCGCGATTAAATTTTCTTTGGGGTATGGACCCGCGCGCCTGCACCGATCGCACAATAGGGCCCTGTCGTCGGGTGATCGCGGAGGGTGAGTGAAGCTGGTCATCCGAGTTGACCGTAATTGAGCGGATGTCCCTCATGAACGAGCGGCATGCGGACGCTGGTGGCACCGTGAGTTACGCCTATCGGCCGTCACTGCTCGGCGCGCCTTGGGAGTTCAAGCTTACCGAAAGCACCATTGACTGGGCGGTCGGCGCGAGGTCGGGACGCATTCCATTCAGCAACATTCGCCGTCTGCGCATGTCGTATCGGCCGATGAGTATGCAGCCGTACCGCTTCGTCACGGAATTGTGGGCGGAGGGCGCGCCTAAGCTTCAGATCGTCTCGAGTTCCTGGAAAAGCCTGGTCGAGCAGGAGCGGCTGGATGAAACCTATTCGGCTTTCGTCAGGGAATTGCACCGCCGCATTACCGTTGTCGCCGCGCCGGTGCGCTTCGACCAAGGCGCCAATCCGCTTATTTACTGGCCCGGCTTGATCGTGTTCGTTGCCGTGGCGCTCGGGTTGGCCGCGTTGATTGCGCATGCCTTGCAAGTCGGTGCAGCGCGCGGCGCGGCGCTGGCCGGCGGCTTCCTTGTACTACTTCTTTGGCAATTTGGAAATTTCTTTCGCCGCAACCGACCGCGCGTATATCACCCAGATAGACTGCCGGCAGATGTAATGCCGCGGCGCTGAAGTAGCGAGGTTTGCGTCACACGATCAATGGTCGCTGGTGCGGAATTTCAATTCTCTTGACCCTTCCAGCACGACGCCTTCGCCCTCGCGTCGCCAACTGGTGGCCTGGACAAGCGCTGCAAGCATTTCCTCATCCGCCTGCATTCGCTCGGGCGTGCATTGCCCGGCGCTCTGCATTGCCGGTAAGTCTTCCGGCAATGGGCCAGCCTCGATCTTGATCGTGGCGTCCGAAATTTCCACCCGCGCCGGCACGGTTCTGCACCACAGATCAATCTTCGCATTACCGTTCGGCTCGACCGTCAAAATCGGCATCCGCTTGGCCGGTCGCATCGGCGCGGCATCGAGCAAGAGTTCCTGATCGAAAGGGAACTGATCGGCAGCGGTGGCTAGGCCGGAACTCAAAATGACGGCGAGCGCAGCACCGGCAAAGATTTGTCGTTTTGCGTTCAGGTGAATGACGCGCATCGATGTTCACCGCGTCCGAGACCGCGTCGTACCGAAAAGGCGGAGCTCACAGCCTGATCCTGAGGCAGATGGAATAAGGCCCGGCAGGCTGCGCCACCGCGGCCGGGCGTGTGGTCAGGCGCCGCTCTCGCCGGCGCGCAAGGTCTGGACGAAATCGTAGATCAGCAGGCCGACCACCAGCACAACAATGATGATCAGGGGGATCGCCTTGACCCAAACCACCATGAAGCCCAGAAATGCCACAAGCATGGCAATCCCGACGATGCCTGTGATCAGAGCGGTAATCATAGCGTCTATCCCTTGTTAGCGCTGCGCGGTGCCGCGCGTTCCTTGGGCGGCCGGCGCCCGCCCACCCCGTTGCAGTGTTTTTACAAGCCAGCGCGCGGTGCGCAAGAGGCGCGCGTCATTCCCGCGGCGGCCAATCAGCTGCACGCCGATCGGCAAGCCGTCCTCGGAACTCAGAATCGGCAGAGTGATGGCCGGCGTCCCGAGGTAGGTCCAGGTCGAACAAAAAACGGGATCGCCGGTCGTGTCTATCGCGGGTGCCGGGCCCGGTGCCGAAGGCGTGAGGATGGCGTCGTATTCGTTGAAAACTTCTTCGAGCGTCGCATTGAGAGGAGCGATGGCCGACGTCGCCCGCAGATAGTCCACCGCCGGATAGGTACGTCCACGCTCAATCAGCTTGCGCAGAGCCGCGCTCAGCTTGTCGCCGCCTTTTTCATAGTCGCGATGCAGATTATGTGCCATTTCGACATCCATGACGATGCGATGGTGGTCGACGGCGCACTCGAGCGCCGAGCCAAGCTCGACTTCGGATGCCGATTCCCCGAGCGTTTCCACGAGTGCGGCGAAGGCCTCTAACGTCACCGGCTCGGCCCTTCCCCAAACCGCAGAACGCACGAAGGCAAACCGCGGCGGCAAGGGCGGCTCACTTTCGGCAACGGCGGCAAACGGCGGATGCGCCAGCGGGTGGGTGTCGGGGTCTTCCTCATCGAAGCCCGCGAGCACTTCGGCCAGCAGGGCGGCATCCTCGACACTACGCGCGAACACGCCGACATGATCGAGGGTGCGCGACAGCATGAGCGCTCCACTGCGCGGGATAAGCCCGTGGGTCGGCTTGAACCCAACCACGCCGCAGAAGGAAGCAGGCCGGATCACCGAACCATTGGTCTGTGAGCCGATCGCTCCAGGCACCATGTGGGCCGCAACCGCAGCGGCCGAGCCACTCGACGAGCCGCCCGGTGTGCGCGTTTTGTCGTGCGGATTTTTTGTCTTGCCTGGATGGAAATACGCATACTCCGTGGTCACGGTCTTGCCCATGATCACGGCGCCGGCGGCCCGAAGGCGGGAAACCGCTGCCGCGTCCTTGCGCGGCGTGCGGCCGGCCCAGAATGGGGAACCGAATTCGGTCGGCATGTCG
>DASSYU010000122.1:0-4212 GCA_035703125.1 Pseudolabrys sp.
GAATGCCCCTGCGGAGCTATCAAAATGGTCCCGGAAACTATCTAACGTTGAGCGGGTGTCTTTTTTGAGTGTGTGTACCGAAAAGCTCATCCGGCGACGATTTCGGTTTTTAGCAAGCAAAATCCCTGTTCCTGCGCCAAAATTCCCTGTTCCTCCGAAATAATTCCCTGTTCTTTTGTGTAGGGAATTTTGCTGCAAGCCTCTGAATTTGCCGCGTGTCAGCCTTCAAAATCGCACGAAGCGCGCGGATTTGATGAAATTCCCTGTTCTTTTCCCTGTTAGCAGGGAATTCGAGCGTGGGAGACAGGTTCGAATGCGACTGCGTCCGCCACCATCAGATCAATCACTTAAACCCAGGGCACCTCGAGTGCCATCTACCGGGTAAGCAGCGGGTAAGCAACGCGCGCGATTTCGCCTGATGATGCCGTCACAGACAGAAGGAAAGGACGGTGGATTTTGTCCCGCTGTGTCGGGAGGGCGTTGTGGCGAGGAACGCTGGGCCCCCTACCTCCCCCATTGCCCTCGCTGCCGGTCGATCGTATTCGCAAAAGCGAAATTTTTGTGAGCTGAAAGAGACCGGCCCTTTTACTCGGGAACGTGACGTCGCAGCAAAGTGGCGCGGCGTTGGATTATTCACGCAGCTGCGCTGCGCCGATCTGTATCCATTTTTTTCTCCTCCTCGTTGCGGCGCAACCATATTGGAAGACGAAGCAGGCGATCATCGTTTTTCGGAGGAGGGGGCGCCTCGTTGGCCGATTGCGGCAGGTCCGGTACCGCCTGACCGGCGCGCACCGCTCCCGCCTGTCGTTCCAGTTCGCGCAACAAGAAATCGATTACCGTATCGACTTCGGTCCCAACAGCTAACAGATAGCTATTAAGCTCGCGAGCTTCCGGAACGACTGCCGCTGCCGTCTGGGTGGCGTCGCAGAGTCCGCCAAGCGCTGGCGCAAATGTCTTAGCTGTTTCTTTGAGCCGCTTTTTCATCTCCTCGATCTCGCCCACAACGCGCTCTCGCTTGCGCCGATCGTTTTGCTCAGAAAGGCGGGCTTCCAACTCGGCGATCTGAGCCGTCAGTTTCGTGACATCGGAAGCAAGGGCGTCGCGTTTAAACGCAAGGGCGTTGCGCTTATCGCGTGCGCGATCGAGCTCGCGGCTGAGATTGTCCATCAATGCTTTTTTTCCGAACATTTGTCTGCTCCGCGTTGGGCGGCCGCACCGCGGACCGCAAGTACGGAAATTGGAAAGCTCAAGCCGAACCGATCATATCGTCACACTACGCGGGGGATTTCGATGTCGATCGCGAGCGTCGAAACCGTTGCGCCACGATTCATTTTCACTTGGACGCTCTCCGGCTTCACCGTGACATGACGGCAGATCACAGCCACGATTTCCCCACGCAAGAGGCCCAAGAGGTCGGACTTAACGCCGCGCCTTCCTTCATGCTCGAGCAGAATCTTGAGCCGATCGCGCGCAACAGGTGCCGAGCCACGCTGGTACTTCCAGTTGAACCAGTTGAAGATGCTCATGCAGCTCTCCGTCTGAAGAGTTTGCCGAACAGATGCTTCCGATCGTTGGGTATCGTCATCGGCACGTTTTCGCCCTTGAGGCGACGCATTGCGTCGCAATAGGCACGGGCCGGTGCACTTGAAGCATTGCACAGGGTGACCGGCGCCCCGATATTGGAGGCCCGCAGCACTTCTTGGCTCTCCGGCACGACCCCGAGAAGAGGAACCGAGAGAATTTCAAGCACATCCTCGATGCTCAGCATCTCCCCTTTGCCAGCACGCACCGCGTCGTAGCGCGTAATCAATAAGTGTTTCTCGACCCGTTCACCCTTCTCGGCTTTCTCGGTTTTGGCGTCGAGCAGACCGATGATGCGGTCGGAATCGCGTACCGAGGAAACCTCCGGGTTGGTCACAATGACAGCGGCGTCGGCGTACCGCATGGCGAGCGTAGCTCCGCGCTCAATGCCTGCCGGGCTGTCGCAGATCACCCAATCGAACTTCTGGCGCAGCTGCGCGACGACCTTGGCAACGCCGTCGGCGGTGAGTGCATCCTTGTCGCGGGTCTGCGAAGCCGGGAGCAGCCACAATGTATCGAGACGCTTGTCGCGGATCAGCGCCTGCGAAAGTTTGGCGGTACCTTGGATCACATTGATGAAGTCGAATACCACCCGCCGTTCGGCGCCCATGACTAGATCGAGATTGCGCAAGCCGACGTCGAAATCAACCACGGCCACGGTCTCGCCGGACTGTGCGAGTGCTGCACCAAGGGCAGCGGTTGACGTGGTCTTGCCGACGCCGCCTTTGCCAGATGTCACAACCAAGACCTTTGCCATTGTGCTTTTTCCTAAAAACGGCTTCAGTTGAGAGGGGTGATAAAGATCACGTCGCCTTGCAGCCAAGCCTGTATGGGTTTGCTGCGCAGGCTCGGTTCGATTTCGTCAGCGATTCGGTAATGGCCGTCGATGGCGAGCAGCTCGGCTTCGACTTGGTTGCAGAAAATGCGCGCACCGCGGTTTCCTGCCAAACCCGCGAAGGCGCGGCCTCGAAGAGCGCCATAAATGTGGATCGAGCCGCCGGCAATGACTTCGGCGCCTGAGGCGACCGAGCCGAGCACCGTAATGTCGCCGTTTGGGAAAACAATTGACTGGCCCGAGCGCACCGGGCTTTCCAACAACAGCGATGCCGGTTCCTTGTGAGGAGGTTGGGAGTCGCGCGGTGCTGCCTCCGGCGGCTCGGCGACTGTCACCGCACGGCCACCTTTCAAAACGGGGGGAAAGTCAGGCCCGAGCTCGGACTGCTCGATCCCTTGCAGCCCCAGGATGCGAATGTTACGCGTCCGCAGCTCGTTGACGAGGTGCACGATTGCGGCATTGCTCAACTTCACGGCCGACACGTCGAGCACTATCGGCTTGTCGGCGAAGTATCCCGCGAACTGGCTGCTCCACTCATCGAAATTGGCAAGCCACTCGAAGATCGGCGGTTCCGGCGTGAGCACAAACGCGAGGTAGGATTGGCCGCAAAAACGTATCGACTTCCGTGGCGTCGCAGGGTTCGACATGGTGATTATTTTCTAATTCTCCCCAATCGTTCGCATTAGGCGACCGCATGGTTAACTACTGATTAATCTTCCATTGGCTGCTCAGACGGCTCTGCGGCGCAGGAAGGCCGGGATATCGAGAACATCATCCTCGATTAAATTGCGCCCAGGAGAGGGACGGCCGTTCGGATCAAGGCCCTGCGGAGCCGCTTTGCACGCATATTCCGAAATCGGCGTCGCCGGTCGTCCTTCGGGGTGACGGGCCGTCGGCCCTGGCCGTTCGGACCGCGGCGGCGCAGGAAACTCGCTGCGGTCGTCAATGCGACGGCTGTCGTTGCGCAGCTTGCCGGCGCGTTCTCTGAGGGCGCTTTCCGCAGGCTTTATCTGGTACGTCGGGCCGGCGTTGTCGATGCCGGTTGCCACCACCGAAACGCGGACGATGCCTTCCAGGCTTTCGTCGAAGATGGCGCCGACGATGATGTTGGCGTCCTGGTCGGCCTCTTCACGGATGCGGGTGGCCGCTTCGTCGACCTCGAATAGAGTCATGTCCTTGCCGCCAGTGATGGAGATGAGTAGGCCGCTGGCGCGCTTGATCGAGGGGTCCTCGATCAGCGGATTGGAAATCGCAGCCTCAGCGGCGGCGAGCACGCGCTTCTCGCCAGAAGCTTCGCCCCTGCCCATCATCGCCTTGCCCTTCTCGCGCATGACGGCGCGCACGTCCGCAAAGTCGAGATTGATCAGACCTTCCTTGACGATCAGATCGGTGATGCAGGCCACACCCGCGTAAAGCACCTGATCGGCCATGGCGAAGGCGTCGGCAAAAGTGGTTTTCTCGTTGCCCACCCGGAATAGGTTCTGGTTCGGGATGACAAGAAGCGTATCAACGACGTTCAGCAGCTCCGCGATGCCGGCTTCAGCAAGGCGCATGCGGCGCTGGCCCTCGAAGTGGAATGGCTTGGTGACCACGCCAATGGTGAGAATACCAAGCTCACGCGCTGCCTCGGCAATAACGGGGGCCGCGCCGGTACCGGTGCCGCCTCCTAGGCCGGCGGTGATGAACACCATGTGCGCGCCGGTCAAATGATCCCGGATCGCATTGCTCGCCTCCTCGGCTGCGGCGCGTCCCACTTCGGGCTGAGCGCCAGCGCCCAGGCCTTGAGTCACCCGAAT
>DASSYU010000066.1:0-2161 GCA_035703125.1 Pseudolabrys sp.
TGACGGAGCGGCTGCGTTTGACGCGCCTAGGACTTGCTTCTCTCCCAAGACTTGGACCGCAGATGGCGCCGGTCTTGACGCCAGTTCCTCTCGTACGGATGGCGTGCACGCTATACGATCACCATTGTCCTGTCACCACCATTCGTGCCGGCTAACGCTCGATGACGATCGGAGCATCAAGCACGATTGTTTCTCCTGATTGAGCGATAACAATCACGCGAATGGTCCAGATGCCCGGCGGTGCCAAAGTGATGTCATTGATTGTCCAGGTACCATCTGGTTGCCGTTTGGCATCGCGGTCAAGTGAATCGCCCGAAGCCGCAGGCGGGTCGAGAACAACGCGGACATCCTTTGCCGCGAAAGTCGTGAAGTCCTCGCGCGATACGCGAATCGTTATTGCGGAATTTCCGGCGCGTCCCGGGTTGATCGTAACGTCGGCCATAGCCTCGGGCGCGTGGATGTGGGTGAACGCGGCGTCGGGCGGGACGATCGTTGTTGCCGGATGAACATGTACTGTCGGCTCTAGCCGCCCGAGATAGCCGACGAGTACGAGCACGCAAAGTCCGATTCCTATTTCGGCGAGACTGTTGCGCTGCAGATTGCGCAAGGCAGCTCGCGCCGGCAGCCGAGGCGTGAGGTGGAATTTGTTGACGGCCGCGAATCCGACCATCGCGGCGAGCAGAGAGATCTTGAAACCGATCAGGCGTCCATAGTCTGTCGTCCACAGATCGCGCGGACCGTCGAGCAGGTTCCAGCTGTTCAGGATGCCCGTCGCGAGCAGGGCGGCAACGGATGTAGCGGCGATCCATGAGAACCGACGGGTCACTGTGATGGTGAAATCATACCAACCAGGCTTTCGTCGCCGGCGGGCAGTCCAAAGCACCAACACGAATGCGGGAAGTCCTCCAAGCCACCCACCAGCTGAGACTAGATGGACCGCGTCGGAGACGACATGGACATCGCCTCGCGGGCCCGGCGTTGCGCCTGCATGGCTTGCGAAAGCGGGCAGAGCGAGAAATGCAGCCGCAACAATAATTTGCCCGACGCGCTGCGCCGGGTCGAAAACGAGAAGTCCAAGAAGAACCGCAAGCACCAATCGAACACAGCAGATCCATCCGAAACGTGTATCGGCAAGCACCGACCATGCTCCGCCATCGTCGGCGAGTGACTCGCCAAGAATGTTCGCTGCGAGCCAGACGACCCACATCGCGCCGGTCAGAATCGACAGCACGAGTCCGGCCCAGACCAGCATGTTCATATGCATGCGCAGGATCGGAAAATTCTGCGGCAAACGAGTTGGTCCGATAACGAGCGCCGCGAAGAAAACCGTCCCCGACGCAAGCAGCGTCACCGCAAAATGCGCGGCACGAATAAGCGCGAGCGGATCGGCGATCACGGGCGACCTCGATGCGACGGGCCTAAGGCCCGACGCGGAAGGTGAAGTCTCCCTGTGTACGATGGGTATCGACCGAAAGCACGCGCCAGATCACCTTGTAGGTGCCGGGCGTCAGTGCCTTGAGCGGCACACGGAGTTGCGCAGTGTTGCCGCGGGCAAGCGTGGCGGGTCCTGCTTGCACGGGCCTGCCTTGAACATCGCGCACTTCAATGGTGCTGAACTTCGCTTCCAGCGCCTCTGTGAACCAGAGGGAGACTTCGTTCGGTGGCTGCGCAACCGTGCTGCCGACTGCAGGACTTGCATGATCGAGATGCGCATGCGCAAGAGCCGCGACCGGCAAAAGTGCCAAACCGCCCCCGACGACGGCGGCAATTGATCGGTTGATAGCCATGGCTAACTCCTACTTCTTTGGCGTCAGCATGACGCCTGGCGCGGGCTCGTTGGCGGGCTTGCCGGCCGCCGGAATCTCGACCCAGCGATGCTCACCCTGTTCGCAGTGCTGCACGACCGGAAAATATAGCATCTGTCCCGGCGAGAGCTCGCCGGCGATGAAGGCCGACATGACGAATTCGTCGTAGAAAGTGTCAGGCAACTTGCCGCCGCTCCAGGTTACTTCCTTGACGCCTTCAGTGAATTTCGCGCCGTGGAAATAGCTGTAGGTTTTTGAGTAGGGCCCGCGCGTTGTAGCGATCTGCCAGCCGGGTTTCATCATGGGCTTGATTGCGATGATGCCCTCCGGAATTTGCACGCTCAGACGAATGGTTG
>DASSYU010000110.1:0-4510 GCA_035703125.1 Pseudolabrys sp.
ACGCAGGTGTCTTCCGAAGACATGCCCGACGCTGCCGCCGAAGCGGCTGAGGCGCCAACCGCCGACATGGCGGACGACACCGACATGGGCGACGCGGAGACGCCGGGCGAGCCGCAGCGTCCGCGCCATTTCGGTGCCAACGAGCCGCGCGGGCCCGATTATCGCGCGTTCACGACCAAATTTGACGAGACGATCGCAGCCGAGGATCTCTGCGAAGCTGAAGAGCTCGATCGTCTGCGCGGCTATCTCGACAAACAGCTGTCGCATCTGCAAGGCGTGGTGGCGCGGCTCGCCAACCGGCTCCAGCGGCGGCTGATGGCGCAGCAGAACCGGTCGTGGGAATTCGATCTCGAGGAAGGCGTGCTCGATCCGGCGCGCCTGTCACGCGTGATCATCGACCCGCTGCATGCGCTTTCGTTCAAGGCGGAAAAAGACATGCAATTCCGCGATACCGTCGTGACGCTATTGCTCGATAATTCCGGCTCGATGCGCGGCCGCCCGATCACTGTCGCCGCGACCTGTGCCGATATCCTTGCGCGCACGCTCGAGCGTTGCGGCGTCAAGGTCGAAATTCTCGGGTTCACGACACGGGCCTGGAAGGGCGGGCAGTCGCGCGAGCACTGGCTGACCGCCGGCAAACCGGCCAATCCCGGCCGTCTCAACGATCTTCGGCACATCATCTACAAGTCGGCGGATGCGCCGTGGCGCCGGGCGCGCAAAAACCTCGGCCTGATGATGCGCGAAGGTTTGCTCAAGGAAAACATCGACGGCGAGGCGCTCGATTGGGCGCATAAGCGTCTGCTGGCCCGCACTGAGCAGCGCAAGATTCTGATGATGATTTCGGACGGCGCGCCGGTCGACGATTCCACGCTGTCGGTCAATCCGGGCAATTATCTCGAGCGCCATCTGCGCTGGGTCATCGAGGAAATCGAAACAAGATCGCCGGTAGAGCTGATCGCGATCGGCATCGGGCATGACGTTACACGCTACTATCGCCGCGCCGTTACCATTGTCGACGCCGAGGAGCTTGGCGGTGCGATGACCGAGAAGCTCGCCGAATTGTTCGAGGAACACGCTGCCGTCGAGCGACCGAGCCGCCGCGCGCGCAGACGCGTCGCCTGATGCTATCCCGCCGCCGCTTGCTGAATATCGGTGCGCTGTGCGCCGCGCTCGCGTTCGTCGTCGGCACCCTCGCGCTGGCCGATGTGCTGCGCTATCCCGCGGCACCGACGCGTATCGACATCACTGCAACGCCGATCACATCGTTCGATAATCGCGATCCGACACGGACGCGGTTCGGCGATCTCGAGTTTCGCGGTGGTCTTGAGCTTTCGTCGAGGCATTTGGCTTTTGGTGGAATTTCCGCGCTCCATGTGGAGCCGGACGGCAACCGCCTCATTGCGGCGACCGATCGTGGTTCGTGGGTGCGCGGCCGCATCGTCTATCGCGACGGTAAACCGGTGGGCGTCGCCGACGCCGAAGTCGCGCCGATCCTCGGCGTCGACGGACGCCCGCTCGCCGCGCGCGGCTGGTTCGATGTCGAGTCGCTCGCGGAGCGCGACGGCATCCTTTACATCGGTATAGAACGCGCCGAACAGATCGTGCGCTTCGATTATCGTCGCGACGGTCTGCGTGCACGCGGGCAGCCGATTGATGTGCCGGTCGATTTCAAGACTCTCACCTACAACAAGAGCCTCGAATGCCTGGCAGCGCCACGACAGGGCGCGCTCGCTGGAGGTCTGATTGTGGTGACCGAACACAGCCTCGACGGTGCCGGTAATTTGCGCTCGTTCGCTCTGAGCATGGATCAGGTGACGCGATTCGGCGTCAAGCGAAGCGACGATTTCGATGTCAGCGACTGCACAGTCCTTTCGCAAGACGAACTGTTACTGCTCGAACGGCGTGCGTCGCCGGCGCGGGGCATTGCTATCCGCATCCGTCGCATTCTGCTCGCGGATATTAAGGAAGGTGCCGTGGTCGACGGTCGGTTGATGTTCGAAGCCGACCTCGCGTATCAGATCGACAACATGGAAGGCATTGCCGTGCATCGCAATTCGGCCGGCGAAACGATCGTCACGCTTGTGTCGGATGACAATTTCTCGATCATCCAACGCAGCCTGGTGCTGCAGTTTTCGGTGGTCGGGGAATAGCTGTCGACGCCCAGAAAACGCCGGTGCCCGGCACAGGGCCGGGCATAAGGAGTGATACCCCAGAGAAGTTCAGCCTGCCTTGGCTTCCCGCTTCTTCACGATCTGGCGCTTGAGCTCCAGCACGCGCGGTGCCAGCTCGTCGTCCTTCGCCTTGAGCAGAAACGCATCGAGTCCGCCACGATGATCGACCGTCTTGAGCGCGTTGGCCGACACGCGCAATTTGATCCTGCGACCGAGCGTGTCCGAGATCAGTGTGACGTTGCGCAGGTTCGGTAGGAACCGCCGCTTGGTCTTGATGTTTGAGTGGCTCACCTTGTGGCCGACCAGTGGTCTCTTACCGGTCAGGTCGCAACGCCAGGACATGGCACTTTCCTCAAAAACTACGCGCGCCGATGCGCGGTTCAGGTCAATCGTCGGGGTAAAGATCGCGGACGTATAGAGAGCGGGGTTGCGGGCGTCAAGCCAAGCCAATCGCCAAAAACTAAGGTTTTTCAAGCATACTACGGACGAACACAGAATCGACCAAATCCGGACGGACGAGAAGCCTGCGTAGCCATTAACTCTGCGATCACCGTTCGATGCCCGAAGGGACTGCAGGGCGGATGATATGATCGGCGGCCCGAGCGCGGACCACCCGCGGCCGCCGGCGCGCGGAAGGATCGAACTTTGCATCAGAGCAAATATCGCCCGCTGCTCGCGTCATGCGTGCTGGCCTTTGCTGCATTCGGCCCGATCGGTAAGGCTTCCGCAGAGGGGCGCCTGGAAGCCCGCTATTCGGCGACGCTCGCCGGTATCCCGATCGGCAGCGGCAGCTGGACCATCGAGGCGGCTGAAACGCAATACACCGCGACCGTCAAGGGTTCGACGTCGGGACTTTTGCGCGCCTTCACGGGTGGGCAGGGCAATGCCACCGCCCGCAGCACGCTCAACGGCGGAAAGCTCGTCTCATCGATCTACGCTGCCACGATCACCACACGCAAACACACGGATTCCATTCGCATCACCATCAACAACGGCAATGTGAAGGATTTCAGGATCGACCCGCCACCGGATACGGACCCAGAGCGTGTGCCTATAACCGAGGCGCATCAGCATAGCGTGCTTGATCCGATGACCGCCTCATTGGTGCGGGTGTCCGGCAATGGCGACATCCTCTCGCCGGAGACGTGCGACCGCACGCTTGCCGTCTTCGACGGTCGGCTGCGCTACGATCTACAATTCGCCTTCAAGCGGATGGAGAATGTTAAGGCAAAAAAGGGCTATGCCGGCCCCGTGGTTGTATGTGCCGCCTATTTCTCGCCTGTTGCGGGCTTCATCCCCTCACGGACGGCGATCAAGTACCTCTCCAAGCAGCGCGAGATGGAGATCTGGTTGGCACCGATCGCCGGCACGCGCGTTCTGGTGCCATACCGCGCTCAGAGCCCGACGCCGGTCGGCCAGGCGGTGCTCGAGGCGTCCGAATTCATCTCGGTGCCGCTTCCGGCCCGGGCCTCGGCCAGCGGTGTGAAGACGCAATAACCGATAGCGCTTGACTCGCGAGCTGTCATCGAATCCAGGCTCGCGTTAACGTTTGAGGGGATCAAATCGCGCTTGAATGGGGCTTGCGCTACTCCATCTTGTGGCTGTACGCCCGGTGTTTGCCAGATGTCGCCGTGAACGAATCCATACAGGGCCCGAGTCAGTGATTCGGGCGCGATTCGTTCCAGACTCGTTCTAAAACTTAATCAGCCGGATGCTTGTCGTCGCATTGTGATACAGGGAAGAGGCGTGCTGGCGGCGATCGCTCCCGCGGGCACCAGTTCGGACGCGTAATGGCTATCAGTTTTTCTCCGCAGCCTGCCCGAGCATCGCGAACCCGCGGTGCCGGTGTAACGGCAGTGCTGGGGCCCACCAATACCGGCAAGACGCATCTCGCCATCGAGCGGATGCTCGCGCATTCCTCGGGCATGATCGGGCTGCCGCTGCGGCTGCTGGCGCGCGAGGTCTACAATAAGGTCGCCGAGCGGGCGGGCAAGGAAGCCGTCGCGCTGATTACCGGCGAGGAGAAGATAAAGCCATCAAACCCGCGGTACTGGGTCTCGACTGTGGAGGCCATGCCGCGCGATATCGACGTCGCCTTTATGGCAATCGACGAGGTGCAGCTGGGCGCCGACTTCGAGCGCGGTCACGTCTTCACCGACCGGATGCTCAACGCCCGTGCGCGCGACGAAACGTTGGTGCTCGGCGCGGCCACCGTACGGCCTATGGTGGAGAAATTACTACCTGGCGCGCATGTCATCAGCCGGCCACGGCTGTCGACGCTCACTTACGCCGGCGAAAAGAAGCTGACGCGCCTGTCGTCGCGATCGGCGATCGTCGCT
>DASSYU010000150.1:0-7063 GCA_035703125.1 Pseudolabrys sp.
TTCTACGCGGCGGCCACGCGCAAGGCGCAGGCCGGCGATGGTTTCGAGCCGGCGCTTGTCGCTGCGACGCGCAGCCTCGGCGATCGTGTCGAAATCCGCATTCGTGACAATGGTACCGGCATTCCGCCTGATGTGAAGGAAAAGATATTCAATCCGTTTTTCACGACCAAGCCTGCCGGCGAGGGGACAGGGCTCGGGCTTTCCCTCAGTCACGACATTGTCGTGAAGCAGCACGGCGGATCGATCGAGGTCGACACGAGGCCAGGCGAGTTCACCGAGTTTCGCGTCATTCTTCCGCGCGCCGGCGCTGCGCTCGCGAAGGCAGAATGATGCGCGGAAATAACCGCAAACACGGTTAACGACGTCGCTTGCCGACGTCTGTTTTCGCGAAAACAGAACACTTCCACCTGGCCGCGCCGAAAAAACGCAAGTTGTGTGACTTCCGTCACATGCAAATTCACGATCTAATCCTACCTTGTCAAATAGCTCCACAGGGGAGCCGGAAAAAAAGGATTAGGCCATGACCAAGATTGAGCTCGAACAGATCGACGACAGCATCTTGAACTTCGACATTTCCGACGAGGCGCTCGAGTCCGCGGGCGATAACGCCGTCGCGGCCAACTATACGCTCGGTGCCTGCACCGGCCTGTCCGTCTGCCCGGGCTGATCGACGTCCGTTCCGCTGCGAGGACCGCAGCAACTGGTTTTGATCCGACATTGCGTGCCCGCGCCGTTGCCGGCGCGGGTACAAAACAGGATAACTAAACGATCCTAGTGCCGCGGTGCGCCCAGTATCGCCCGCATATGACGAAGCCTCTGCAGGCGCCGGCTCAGGGAGTCTTTTCTCGGCCGCAACGCAGGACGGGCAACGCGCACAAGCGGCCGCCCTTCGGTTTCCACCACCACATTCGCCAGCCAGAAATGCCGCCAGGCAATGTCGTCGGCGGGTTGACGCATGTCAGCCGCACCAGTTTCCGTCTTGATCATGGTACGCCTCCGATCGGTAACCAATCTTTGCCGCGCGAATAAGTTCCCCAGCCGGCTAATGCGATGATTCGCCGCCGCTTTTGACAGCGTTCGACGTCTAGGCCGCCTGTGAAATAGCGTGATAGGTTTCCGCAATTGGTATCAGGTGGAGGAGACGCTCATGCCGAAGTTGAATCGCCGTGGATTACTGCTCGGTGCTACCGGCGCCGTCGCTGCCGGTCTTGCCGGTCCACGGCGGGCATGGGCCCAAGGCTCGGACTGGCCGACCAGGCCCATACGATTCATTGTCCCACTGGCCCCGGGCGGCGCAATCGATTTCATCGCGCGCGCAGTGGGCGAACGCATGTCATTGACGATCGGGCAGCAGGTAGTGGTCGAAAACCGTACCGGCGCCGGCGGCACCATCGGCATGGACGCCGCGATGAAGAGCTCGCCCGATGGCTACACAGTGCTGATCACCAATGACAACGCGGCAAGTGCGCCGCACATCATGAAGCTAAGCTATGACTACACAAAAGAATTGGTCCCGGTCTGCTATCTGGGCCGGCACGGCCAGATACTCGCCGCGCACAGCTCGATCGGGGTGAGCACGGTCAAGGAGCTGGTCGAATACGCAAAAGCCAATCCGGGTCTCGGCATTGCGACCTCGGGAGTCGGCTCTAACCAGCACGTGCTGTGCGAATGGCTCAAGAAGGAGACGGGCGCCAAGTTTGATCACGTGCCCTATCGCGGCGCGGGCCAGGCGATCAATGATTTCATCGCCGCCCACGTCAAGGTCGCGATCCTCGGGCCGACCTCGATGATGCAGCACGCGCAGGCAGGCACGATCAGGATGCTCGCGTCATCGGCTGCCAAGCGAAGCCGTTTGCTGCCGGACGTTCCGACCATTGAGGAAGCGGGCTACAAGGGCGTCGTGCTTGAAGCCTGGTACGGCGCTTTCGTTCCGGCCGGCACGCCCGCGCCGATCGTCGCGCGCCTGAACGAAGGGATGAACAGGGCGCTTAAAGATCCGAAATTGATGGGCACGTTTGACAAGGGCGCCATCGAGCCGGTCGGGGGCGCAAGCGAGGAACTCGGCAAGTTGGCGAAATCCGATTCGGAAAAATATGCGCGCCTCGTGAAGGAGGTCAATCTGGTCACGAACTGACCGTATAAGCAGCGCTTGAAAGCGGATGGTTGGCCAATTCTTGCGGTTGCCCGGGGCCCGGTTCCGTGGAAACTGCGGCGAGATCTCCCTAATTTCACCGGAATCCGGCAGTGGATTGGGGCCACCCAATATTGTTTACTTGGCCCAGAGACGATTCAGGACAGGGGGCCCGCTTGCTGCCACCACGCCGAACTTCTGTTGCGACGGCTCCGTTGCTGGTCGCGACCGCGCTTTCCGTTTTCGTGCTCTCAGCCGCAACCGCTCAGGCGCAAGGCCGGTCCGGCGCCTGCGAGGAGTCGAACCTCGCGGTTCTGGCCTCGCCGGTCGCGCCGTGGAAGGGCGCGCCCTTGCGCGTCGTCTTCACCTCGGAAAAGCAGCTCGACGGCGAGTTGTCGCTGGTCGCGCCCGACGGAAGCATCGCCGCCAAGTCGCGCAAGCGGTTCGGCGGGCCACCCTATTTCTGGTTCGCCGAAGTTGCCACGCCTGCCGCTGGGAAATGGCGGGCGAACCTCGCTTCGTCGGACTGCGGCAATGTTGCCCGCGAGATTGCCGTGCGCGGCGATCAGCCGCCGCGGCCACAGACTGCGGCGGGAAGCGCCTGGCCGGTGCGCAACGCGTGGGATCGCGGCATGGAGAACCTGTTCTCCGCCTGGATCGAGAAATTGTTCGATGCGCCGCTCGACGCCGCGCCGTCGTGGCCGGCGCTGCATGAAGTGCTGCGCGACAAGTCGCGCAATGTCCTGTTCAATCATCTCGGCCTTGGCGAAGACGAGATGAAGATCGTGCTTCGTCCCGATTGCGCCGATCTCCCATATTTCCTGCGCGCCTATTTCGCCTTCAAGATGGGGCTGCCTTTCGGTTATTCGAAGTGCTCACGCGGCGGCGGCGGCAATCCCCCGGCGTGCTTCGGCTGGGCAAGCATCCAGAACGCAGAAGCCGGGAAGGGCGGAAACCTTGCCGCATCGTTCGGCAACTACATGCGCGTCGTCGCCGACGGCGTGCACTCCGGCAGCGGCCGCACGCGCGCGAGCGACGACAACACGGACTATTATCCGGTGTCGCTGAAGCAGGACACGCTGCGCCCGGGCACCGTCTACGCCGACCCGTACGGACACATCCTGATGCTGGTCAAGCGCGTGCCGCAGACGAGCGATGGCGCGGGCGTCTTCCTCGCGGTCGACGGGCAGCCGGACGGCACCGTCGCGCGCAAGCGTTTCTGGCGTGGCAACTTCCTGTACGCCCAGGATCCCGCGCTCGGCAGCCCCGGCTTCAAGCGTTTCCGGCCGATCATGCTCGACAAAAACCATACGTTGCGGCGTCTCGCCAATGCCGAGATCGCGAAAAATCCTGAATATGCGGATTTTTCGCTCGACCCGTCGCATCTCAAGGCCGAGGACTTCTACGATCGCATGGACGACGTGATGTCGCCGGCGCCGCTCGATCCCCTGCGCGCCATGACGGAGGCGATCACCTCGCTCGAAGAGCAGGTGAAGACGCGCGTGAACTCGGTCGAAAACGGCCGGAAGTACCAGAACAGCGGGAAGGGCGAAGCGTCGATGCCGGACGGGCCGGCAATCTTCGAGACGACCGGCGCATGGGAAGATTTCGCGACACCATCCCGCGACCTTCGGCTGCTGATAGCGATGGATGTGGTACGTCACTTCCCAGACCGTGTCGCACGGCGGCCCGAGCGTTATGCGATGCCGAGCGGTAGGAGTCCGGCAGACGTGAAGGCTGAGCTTGAGCGTGTCCTCGCCTCCGAGCTTGCGTCGCGCAAGTTTGCGTATCCGCGCAGCGACGGCTCGCAATGGACGCTGGCGCTCAAGGATGTGATGGACCGCGCCACGGCGCTCGAAATGGCCTACAATGTCAATGATTGCGTCGAGCTTCGATGGGGCGCGCCGGAAGGCAGCCAAGAGGCGGCAACCTGCAAGCGACACGCACCCTCGGCGCAGCGCGCGAAAATGACGCAATACCGCGCCTGGTTTCACGAACGCCGACGCCCCCCGCGCGCCTAACGATGGCTGCTCCACGAGTATTTTGCCGCCTCGCGTAGAGCCCCTTTTGGATTCCTGATCTAAGCCACTACGATGGCTGGCGCGAGCTGGGGGCTTTGGTGAGGCGGCGGGATTTCATCACATTGATCGGCGGGGCCGCGGTCTCCTGGCCACGGATGGCCTGGGCGCAACGGTCGACGGCCCCGGTCATCGGATTTTTGGGCTTTGGTACCGCCTCGGCCTCGGCTAACCGCGTCGAGGCATTGCGAGCAGGCTTGCGCGAACTCGGCTATGTCGAAGGCAAGAACGTCACGATCGAGTTTCGGTGGGCAGAGACCACCGACGAGCTGCGCAAGGGCGCGGCCGAACTTGTCGGCATGAATGTCGACGTTATTTTCGGGACGTCATCGACTGAAGTCGAGGCGGCAAGGCAGGCGACAAAGGCAATCCCGATCGTTTTTGCAACCCATGCAGACCCCGTCGGTACCGGGCATGTGTCAAGTCTGCCGCGACCGGGCGGGAACATTACCGGACTATCGGTGATGCAATCCGATCTTACCGCGAAGGCGCTGGCGATCCTGAAGGAAGCGGTGCCGCAGGCCACTCGCTTCGGCGTGTTCTGGAATCCCGCGGTCCCCTCTGGGAGTCCCACCTTGCAATCGGCAGAAACGACCGGGGCAAAGCTCGGGGTTCGGATCTATCCGATGCAGGTGCGAGCCAGGGGAGACTTTGATGGTGCGTTCGCGACGATGGCGCGAGAGCGCGTGGACGGCTTTTTTGTCGCTGCATCGACGTTGACGCGCGTTGAACGGGTACCTTTGGCCGAGCTGGCACTCAAACATCGTTTGCCGAGCATGTTTGGTACCCGCGAGAACGTAGAGGCGGGTGGCCTGATGAGCTACGCGCCGGACCAGATCGACCTCACCCGGCGCGCCGCGATCTATATCGACAAGATCCTCAAGGGTGAAAAACCGGGAAGCTTGCCGGTCGAGCAGGCTTCCAAATACCGGCTAGCCATCAATCTCAAGACCGCAAAGCTGCTTGGCCTTCACTTGCCGCCGACACTGCTCGCTCTCGCCGACGACCTGATCGATTGAGATCGGCCGAAACCGCTGTTTCGAGTACCGTAAAACAGATAACATTGAAAACCAGCGTCGCGGAGGAGACCATGTCGCAAGTCGCGTCAGCAGCCAAGAACGAGCTCGGTGACCGCACGAAATACGATGCACTCATGGAGGTTATCAGAAACAGGATCACGACGCGGGCGTTCGACTCGAATTGCGTCGTGCCGCGTGAACATTACGACATGATCCTCGAAGCGGCGCGTCACGCGCCTTCAGGAGCAAACGCACAGCCCTGGCATTTCATTGTCATCACGGATCAAAACCTCAAGAACAAGATCATGGAGTATTTCCGCGAAGAGCAGGTGGTCCGGGCCAAATTGAAGATGAAGTTTCCAACGCCCGACTATCGCGGGCTCGCCACCGCACCGGGATTTATTGTCGTTGCCAGCGATTTCCGCTGGGTCAAAGCCTTTCCGGTCCTCAACGACGGCTCGGCGCTCGACAAGATGTATAAGGAAAATGCCGAGCGCATCCTGTTGCAGAGCGTGGCTGCCGCGACGATGTCGGCACATCTCGCCGCCGCCGCGCTTGGTTACAATGTCTGGTGGGTGACGGCGATCGGGCAGGAGAAAGCGCAAAAGGCCATGAAGCCTCTGCTCGGCATTCCCGATGAATTGTCGGTGCTGGACATCATGTGCTTCGGCCCGCCGGCAAAGCCGCCGTACAAAAGGTGGAAAAAGAATCTGAACGAGATCACCAACTGGAACGCTTTCGATCGTTCCCACTACATGACCGACGCGCAGATCGACGCCTGGGTGGCGGAAACACGTCATAAGGTCATGTACCGCGACGCGCAGAACGTCGACTAGACGCCACGCCGGCGGGGTACTCGAATACGAGCTAACTGCCGTCTTTGGGCAGGCGCCCACATCAGGACCGTCCTCTTCCAGAGCGTCGGCGTGAATTGCTAGTCTTCAGAAGCAGACCGATCGCGCGATGAGGTGTTCGAACAGAAGCGACGTCACATAGAGGGGGCCGACGATGAACAAGCTGACGCGAGTACTTCCACTGCTGTGCGTGG
This sequence comes from Pseudolabrys sp., assembly GCA_035703125.1. Lineage (GTDB taxonomy): Bacteria > Pseudomonadota > Alphaproteobacteria > Rhizobiales > Xanthobacteraceae > Pseudolabrys. The sequence goes on from DASSYU010000150.1 coordinate 6,277, forward strand.
CTGCCGCGGGCGCATCCACCGCATCCGCACAGGCGCAAGAGCTCAAGATCGGATTCCTGGCGCCGCGCACGGGCATCATCACCCAGCTCGGCACCGACATGGTCAACGGCTTCCAGATGTATCTGGACGAGCACAACGGCATGCTCGGCGGCGCCAAAGTCACCTTCATCGTCGAGGACGACAAGGGCACCGTCGACGGCGACGTGTCCATGGCCAAGAAACTTATTCTGCAGGACAAGGTGGACATGCTCGTCGGCGCGGTGCTTGGCCCAGCCTCCTATGCACTGGCGCCGATTTCGACCCAGGAAAAGACGCTCTTCATCGGTACCATCACCACCGGGGACGACATTGCCCAGCGTCAATCCGATAAATTTCCTTATACGGTATTGCCCACGTGGGTCTCGTCGCAGCCGACCCATGCGCTCGGGCAATGGGCGTGCGAGCAAGGCTATAAGCGCGTCTCCGCGATCGGCACCGATTACGCCTTTGGGTACGAGCAGGTTGGCGGATTCCAGAAGGCCTTCGAGGATTGCGGCGGCAAGGTCGTGCAGAAAATGTGGGTGCCTTTCGGCACCAAGGACTTCGGGCCGTACATTCCCGGCATCAAATCCGACATCGACGCGATCTTCGCGTTGATGGTCGGACCGATGGCCCTGCAATTCCCCAAGCAGCTGCGCGCGTCCGGCAACAAGACGATCATTCTCGGCGGCAGCACCAATTATGACGAGTTCGCCCTGCCTTTCATGGGCGACGAGGTCATCGCCGACGTTTCGGCGCACATCTATAG
>DASSYU010000202.1:0-9596 GCA_035703125.1 Pseudolabrys sp.
CGAGCAGGTGTCCACGTTGCTCCAGGCATCGGAGCGTTTCGATTCGGATCGGCTCTACCAGGAGGCCGTCCTGCTTGCTGCCAAAGCCGATATCCGCGAGGAGCTCGACCGTCTTGTTTCGCATGTCGCGCAGGCGAAGAAGCTCTTGGCGAACGGCGGTGCGATCGGCCGCAAGCTCGACTTTCTGGCGCAGGAATTGCACCGCGAATCAAATACGCTGACCGCCAAGGCTAATGATCTCGAACTCACGAACATCGGCCTGGACCTTAAAGGCGTAGTGGAACAGTTCCGTGAGCAGGTGCAGAACTTGGAGTGATCGCGCGATGGCCGGTCGGGAAAAAGGGGACGGGATTGCCCGGCGGGGCCTGATGCTGGTTCTCTCTTCGCCGTCGGGAGCAGGTAAGACCACATTGTCGCGCAAGCTGCTCGACAAAGACAAAAACGTCATGTTGTCTGTGTCGGTCACGACGCGAAAGATCCGTCCCGGCGAAAAGGATGGGCGGGATTACCACTTCATCGACCGGCGGCGATTTGATGCTCTCGTCGAAAAGAATGAGTTGCTCGAGTGGGCCGAAGTCTTCGACAACTATTACGGTACGCCAACGAAACCGGTTATGGATGCATTGGCCAGTGGGCGCGACGTATTGTTCGACATCGATTGGCAAGGCACGCAGCAATTGGGCGACAAAGCTCCCAATGATCTGGTGACTATCTTCGTCCTTCCGCCGTCGGTTCCCGAACTTAAGCGTCGCTTGAATAAGCGCGCCCGAGACGACTACGAGACGATTAATCGCCGTATGGCCAAGGCCGCTGACGAGATGAGTCATTGGTTCGAATACGACTATGTTGTCATCAACCGGGATCTTGATCAGGCCTTTGCCGATGTGTCGGCGATCCTGGCGGCCGAACGGCTCAAGCGCGAACGTCAACCGGGATTATCGGATTTTGTCCGGAGCCTGCAGGCAAAGATCTAGGTTGTCAGGACGGCGCGGCCGATGACTTTTCCGGCGCGGAGGTCATCAAGGGTGGCAGAGGCTTGCGCGAGCGGCCGCTCCGCAATTGGCGGCGGTTTAATGTTCTTGGCGCGCACAAGCTCGATTAATTCACGCGCTTCGGACAGCGTGCCGGTTGTAGTCCCTTCGATCGTCATCGCTTTTAGCGGAAACATGGCCACTGCCGTCGTATAGGCGCCGCCAATCAACCCTGTGACGATGACTTTTCCGCCCTTGGCCAGCACGCCGGTCGCAAAATTCAGCGAGGCGTCCGATCCGGCAAAGTCGCACGCGCCATAGATGCCACCGCTTGTCTTGAGGAGGGTCTTGCGCGCATTCGGGTCCGACGGATCGAAAGCTTGGACCGCACCTGCAGCCAACGCGGCATCGCGTTTTTTGCCGTCGATGTCGGCAACAAAAGGTGCCGAGCCATACATTGCGCGGGCCAGGGCAAGGCCCATCAGACCGACTCCGCCCAGTCCAACCAGCAAGAGTGGCGCGCGTTGTGTTCGGTCGGCGAGTCGCTTGAGCGCGGCGTAGGCGGTGAGCCCCGAGCACATCAGGGCGCCGGCATAGCCGGGCGTCAGTGGTGCGTAATCAATGAGGTAACGCGAGTGTGGCACGAGTACGTGTGTAGCAAAGCCACCATCAACCGTAATGCCGAGATGGCGCGGCGCGGTGCAGATGTTCTCATCACCCACACCGCACGCCGCGCAACGCCCGCAACCGATCCACGGGTAGACCGCGACCTTGGCGCCGGGCTCTACGTCTGCATCGGGGCCTATGCTTTCAACCAGCCCCGCAATCTCGTGCCCCAGTGTGAAGGGCAGAGTACGCCCCGCCTGCACGTCGAGTGTCTTGCCGTCGCCCAGCAGAAAGTATCCATCCTGCATGTGCAGATCGGAATGACAGACCCCACAACGCTCGACCCGCACGAGGACTTCGGTGCCTTGCGGTCGCGGTGCTTCGACGACGGTCTCGCACAGGGGCGCACCGTAGTTTCTTAGCGATTGGCGGTACATTTGCATGCGCAGACCTTACATGCGGCTCTGCGTCAGCCCAGTAAAAATATTTGCCATGTCGACGAAACCATCGACAGGGATTTCTTCGGCCCGTGCCGTCGGATCAATGCCGGCTCGCTCAAGCAGGGAAATCGCATCGACACCTAAAGTCTTCAAGCTTTGCCGCAGCATCTTCCGCCGCTGGCCGAAGGCTGCTTCGGTTACCCGCTGCAGCGCAACAGCGTTGCATTGCGCCAGCACTGGTCTTGGCGTCAACCGTACCACCGATGAAGTGACTTTGGGCGGAGGCACGAAAGCCGACCGCGCCACGTCGAAAAGGATCGTTGCCTCGGTGCGCCATCCCGCAAGAACGGATAGCCGACTGTAGGATTTGCTGCCTGGTTTGGCGACAATTCGTTCTGCAACTTCACGCTGGAACATTAGGACAAGAGAATCGTACCACGGCGGCCATGGCTCGGCGGTGAGCCATCCGACAAGAAGAGGCGTTGCAATATTGTAAGGAAGATTTGCAACGACCCGGGCACGTTCGGGACCAAGCTGCTCGCGCGGGTCGATCTCAAGCGCATCGCCCGTGACGATATCGAGGCGTCCCGGATACCGGGCCGCGATCTCTGCAAGCGCGGCGATTGCCCGCGGATCGCGCTCGATTGCGATGACGCGCCGTGCTCCAAGCGCCAGAAGTGCGCGCGTGAGGCCGCCCGGACCAGGACCGACCTCGAGAACTGTAATGTTTTCGAGCGGTTCGGCAGCGCGAGCGATACGGGCGGTCAGGTTGAGATCGAACAGGAAGTTTTGACCCAGGGATCTTTTTGGCGTCAGGCCGTGCCTGCGGATGACCTCCCGCAGCGGCGGCAGGTCATCGAGTTGTGCCATTATTTTGCCGGAACCAGGGCCGGGGCGATGGCCGAAAGGCGTGCGGCAAGCGATATTGCGGCGACCAAGCTGGAAGGATCCGCGATGCCCTTACCCGCAATGTCGAAGGCAGTGCCGTGGTCGGGAGACGTGCGCACGAACGGCAAACCGAGCGTAACGTTGACGGCATGATCGAATGCCAGCGTCTTGATGGGGATCAGTGCCTGGTCGTGATACATGCATAGAGCAACGTCGTAGGCCGCGCGCGCCCGTTCGTGAAAGAGCGTGTCGGCTGGAAGAGGCCCAACGGCATCGATTCCTTCGGTGCGCAGACGTTCGACGGCCGGCGCGACAATTGCAGCATCTTCCTCACCAAGTGCGCCATCTTCGCCGGCATGCGGGTTAAGTCCAGCGACGGCGAGACGAGGGCGCAGAATGCCGAAACGCTTGGTAAGGTCGCGCGCGGTGATGCGCCCGGTCTCGACCACCAGCTCGAAGGTCAGTCTCGAAACGACATCCTTGAGCGGCAAGTGGATCGTCACCGGCACAACGGCAAGCTCTGGCGACCAAAGCATCATCACCGGCCGACTGACTTTTCCGGTCGCTTCCTCTGCCAGCCGGGCAAGAAACTCCGTATGCCCCGGCTCGGCGAAACCCGATCGATAAAGCACGTTCTTTGCGACCGGATTGGTGACGATCCCTGCCGCCTGACCCGCGAGCACATCGAAGACGGCGCGCCGGATAGAAGCGATAGCGGCGGGCGCGCTCGATCCGTCCGGTTTTCCAGGCGCGGCCGTAACAGGTATTTGAAGCGGTACGATTGGCAAAGCGCGGGGAAATATTTCCGCCGCTTGTGCCGGAGTTACGATGCTCGAGGCGATCTCGGTTCCGAGCTGGCGCGCACGATTGCGGACAAAGTCCGGGTCCCCCACAAGATAAAAGGGCGGTAGCCGGAGCTCTTCACGGCGTCGCCAAGCCCTTATTGTCAATTCAGGGCCGATGCCTGCCGGCTCGCCCAGCGTCAGCGCCAGTGGAAGGCCGCCCGGTTCGCTCATTTCTGATTCTTGTACTCGATCATCGCCGACTTGCGAATTTCCTCGAGAAATTTTTTCGACTCTGATTCGAAGCGTTTAGTAAAAAGCTGCTCCCGCACCTCGCGCTTCAGCGGAGACTCAGCTGTCGTTTCCTTCTTGTTGCAGACAGCGAACATCTGCAGTCCCTGCGCGGTCACTTCTGGAGCGGTCAGATGCCCCACCTCGATTTTTTCCAGAATTTCGCGCAGCTGTGCGCTCAAGTCCGCCGAACTGCGCGTAATCGGCTCGCGGACAGCCACATCCCGCAGGGCGCGAGCCATGGCCAGACCTTCGTTGCAAGACACGAATCGAACACGAAGATTGTCCGCGATGCTGCGCTTGGCTGAAATGGCGGCTTCACTCGAGCCGCGCGGAACCACGATGGTTACCGGATAGAGTGTGTAGATATAACCAACGGCTGGGGTCGCGTTTTCGTTGCGATCCTTCAGGGCATTGGCGATATCGCTCTCGCCGATCTGCAATGCCGAGCCGAACTTACCGCGGATCATTTGCTGCCAAGTCAGTTCGGCGCGAATGCGCGCCTTGATTGTATTCGGAGAAATACCGCTGCGTTCGAGAACCTGAGAGAATTGTTGAACAGTGATGCGCTGTCGCGTCGCCATGCCTTCGAAAGCGGTGTTCACCTCAGTGTCGGTGACTTCGAGACCATAAACTTTCGCTTTTGCAATTTTGAGGCGGTCGTCAATCAGATCATTGATAATCTGTTGACGCGGCGCGGTTTTTTGCGTGGCGCTCGCTTCGAGCTTCATGCGTTGTTGAATGTCGTATTCGGTTATGGGGGAACCGTTGGCTATGACGACAACTTGGGCAGCTGCGGGGCAAGCAAGGACAATGGCGAGCATCGCGCCCGCGAACCACTGACACCGCTTCATCGACACCTTCAGCATCGAGATGTATTAGCTCCGAGCTATGGCCTCGCGTCTCTTAATTTGACGTCGGCCGACCGACCGGCTGGCCAACCGAGGTACCGCCGAGCGTGCGCAGACTGAGTTGCAGCATGACCGTATGATTGGCCTGCACGTTTCCGCTATAGGTGTAGTTGGTAATGTAGTTCAGGCCCAGGATCAGGCAATCGTCCACGTAGCCCACGCCAACGCGCGTTTGATCGAATTTTCCGGCATTGATGTCGTAGCGCGCCGATCCCAGCAACACCCAGTTGGCATCAAGCTTGACCTGGCCTGTTCCCAGGATGCCCTGCTGGCGATCGAGAATGCCAAGTGCGGGCTGGGCGGCGTAGTTTCCGTACAGCAGAGCTCCTGACCATCGGTCGAAATTGACGCGGCCCTCCAGCTCTGTTCGCTGGACCTCGAAAGTGTCGTTGTTGAAGCGGAACCGTGAGGCGAGCGCGTAAGTGCTATTCGGTTGATAAGACACCCGCGCCACATAATCCGATTTCGTCGTATCCAGGCCGCTGTCGAGACCTGTGTTGGTCGTGCCGCCAAACGCGAACGAATTTTGCCCGAACAGATTGTACGACTGCCCGAAGAGCACGTTGACGAACCCACCTTGATTAATTTGCGCGGTGTACTGCATGCCGTAGTTCGCGCGGCTACCGCCTTCGACGCGATCCCAGCCGGAAAACTTGTCGACGCGGAACAGGTTGCTGTCGTCGAACATGAGGCTCTGCGCATCCTCGGTCGGCCATCGACCGATCTGTTGCTCGTTCGGACGAAAGATCACTTGCGCGATCGGTTCGATCGTCTGCGTACCCCATGACTGTATGCTGATAAAGGGATACCGATATTCGACTCCGACGGTCGGCATAGCGCGCACGAGATTGTCGTCGCCGGTCTGAATGTAGTTGGCGACGCCGGCCTGGTTATTGATCTGCATAGATCCCGCATCAACCCTTACTGACGCGAATGGTGTAAACACCTGGCCAAACTGGTCGGTAATCCCGCGCCGCCACTGGGTCTGGGCCGAAAACCGGGTGTAGGTGCCGGGGACGCCGCGCAGCAAACAGTTCGTCGTGTTTTTGATCGCGGGATTCGCCGTCTGCGTGCAGGTCCCGTTGTTCAGGGCGCTCTGGGTTATCGCGTCGAAGTCGGCGTCCTGGCGCGTGAGGCTGGTGAAATTCAAACGGTAGCTCAACTCGCCACTAAGGATCGGACGATCAAATGTATAATTATAGTCGATGACCGGGTGAATGATTGGAATCTGGCTTTGCGTGTCGGCCTCGGAGAAGCCGAAGTAGTAAAGCGATCGCGCTTCAAAATAGCTGCGGTTCCCCTTGCCGGTGAGGAACGCTTGCGAGATCGCTTCGCTATTCGGATTCTGGAACGGATCGGTTGTCCGGTATCTCGACAGACGCGGGTTATAATCCTGAAAGAACGTTTTGTCGGAGAGCAGCACTCCGTCCCAGCCCCATACCCATTTATTGTTGAGCGCGAACAAGCCCGAGCTTTCCAAGCTTCCGCGAAAATCGCGATAGCCCGGCGTTGTGGTACCGTCGCTGCGAATAAAGTAATCCTTGTCGAGCTGGTAAATTCCTGCAGCACGAATTGAATAGGCGCCGTTTATCAAGCGTTGGCGAAATTCGCCTTGGAGCAACGGCCCTTGCTTCGTCGTGATCATTGGCGCGAACGTCGCGTCGTAGTCTGGCGCCAGCGCCCAGTAGTAGGGGATTTCAGCCGCTCCGCCATAGACCGAACTCGACCCAATCGCCGGCATGAGAAAGCCGGTCTTGCGCTTGACTGTCGGATCCGGTGCCGAGAAGTAAGGCAGCCACGCCAGCGGCCGACCAAAAAATTCGAGCCGCGCGTCCTCGAAGTAGATCATTTTCTCGGTCTGATCGTGAATGATACGGGCAGCCTTAACCTGCCAAAGCGGCGGTTTCCTCGGATCGTCCTTGCACGGCGCGCAGGCCGTATAGACGCCGTTATGGAACACCGTGAAATTGCCACTGGAACGTTCGGCGCGTGTGGCGGCCATGCGCGTCTGGTCGGGAGCGTCTAGGCGGAGCGAGTCAACAAAACCGTCGCGGTAGTCGTCCGACAAATCCATTATCTCGCCGTAGGTGACCTTGCCATCCTCCTCGGTGAGTCTGACATTCCCTTCGGCGTGAAGCCGTTTTGTTTTCTGATCGTAGACGACCCGGTTCGCTTCGAGAGTCGATCCTCCATAATAGATCTGCACATTGCCAACGGCGGCAACGCGGTTGTTTGTGTGGTCGTAGTTGACCTCGTTCGCCTGAACGAGCATCTGCTTTTGTCCGGATTTTTCCCGCTCCAGCTGAATCTTGGATTTTCTCGGCGGGGGCGGTCGCTGCGGAAATTGCAGCTCCTGCGCAGGCGCAGACGCAGCCAGTCCATCGAAGGCCAAAAGACCGAGGACGGCGGCAAGTATCGTCAGGCCACGGCAATACGGCCGCGGCCCTGATGGACGAGCGCTAAAAAGCCCCGCCATCAACCGTCCTCCTGGTACAACAACGCTACAAATCCCGTGACGCCGCCGACGAGCACGGGTAGCCAAGCTGCTGCCACAGGGTGCATCAGCTCAGCCTTGCTTAGATCTTCAGTCACTTTCGACAAAACATAAAGCAGAAACCCTGCGGCTATGCCACTTAAAACCATCTTCTGGATCCCGCCGAACCGGAAGAAGCGTAGACTTACAGCAGCTGCAAGAAGTACCATCGCCGCTAGCAAAAATGGGCGCGCCAAGAGCTTCTGAAACTGTAATCTATAGCCTGCCGCTACGAGCCCCGCGTGTTCTGCGGTCTGGATATACACGGGAAGATCCCAGAATGGGACGGTTTCCGGAGTGGCAAAGCTTTCGCGGACTTGCTCAGGGGTGAGGTTGGTCTTGAGTCGATACTCAGGCTCCGTGGTGGGGACGGTGCCGAGCCCATAGATGCGGCTATCCCGCAAAACCCATGCGCCGGGGACCAGAACAGCGGCGCGGGCTTCGATCCGCTGTTTGAAACGGCCATCGATGTCGAACACGTAAATCGACACGCCGTTGAGATTGATGCCTTGGTCGCGGCTGGCAACGGCGTTGATGATCGCCTGCCCTTCGTCAGTGCGCTGATTCATCCAGAAGGTGCCGCCGCTCCGGCCGAGCGTAGTGGCAGTCTGCCCGAAAAGTTCAGCCTCGAAGCGCTTCGACCGCTCCTGCAAGGTGGCCGATATTGGATTGTAAATGGTGGTAGCGATGATACCGAAAACGAATGCAGTCGCGACGGCGGGCATGACAAATTGCCATGCGGACATGCCAGCTGACCGCGCAACCACCAGTTCGAGCCGCCGAGACAAGTTGAGATAGCAAGACATGGCACCGATCAGCACGCAGAACGGCAGAATACGTTCAACAACTTGCGGGACGCGATACAACGAGGTCTTCGCGACAAGCGTGGCCGACGCGTTTGGAATATCGCCGGCACGCCGCGTCAACTCGATGTAGTCGATCAACGCGACCAGCACGAAAATGCTGACGAAGACTACCAGCACTGCGTTGACAAATCGCAGCCCGAAGTACCTTGCAAGTGTTCCGGCAATGATCGGCATGGTGGTCACATCACGGCGCAACGAAACGTCGGCCCAAACGCTCGGTGAGCGCAGCGAGCCAATCGGCAATGAAGACAGGGGGCTCAATGATCAGGCCGCGGCGTATGACGTACAGGCCAGCGCCAATCGCAGCGGCCAAGGTCAGGTACTGCAGCGCGAGCATCCAGGGCAAGGCAGCGCCGAAGACGGTCGAGGCAAATCCGATCAGGCGCAGCAGGGCAACGCCACCGATTGCGCCAAGCATCGACAATGTGCGGCTCTGGCGGGTCGTACGGGGGGCACCGAGGTAGGCATAGGCGATGACGACGAATGCGAGCGGGTAAAGGGGCGCCATTAGTCGGTCGTGCAGTTCGGCCCTGAACTGGCCGGGCTGCTCTACGTAAAACTGATCCTTCGGGTCAGGAAACAGTAGCTGCCAGAGGTAACGCTCGCGGATCGAGTATTTGGCCGACTGCGGGCCGCCAGCGAATTGCGATAGATCGAAGGCGTAGCGATCAAAGATGACCATTGCAGGATCGCGCTGGCCGGTCTCTAGCCGCTGGACGATGCCTTTTTGAAGGACCAGGTAGGTCCCGCTTTCGTTGTCCAGCAGTTCGCCAATTTCCGAAAGAACCGTAATGCGCTCGTTGGGATTGCGTCGATCGTCCAGAAATATTCCGGCCAGTTGACCGTTCGTACGCCGCTCACGGATGTGGATGGTCACGCCGTTTTCGATCGTCGTAAAACGTCCCGGTTGAACGATGCTACTCACGACATTGGCGCGAACTTCGGTCAGCCAATCGCGTAGCATGCGAAGGCCTTTTGGAGCGAAGTAGGCGCTGATCGCGCCGACAAGCAGCGAGACCACCAGAGCGGCCGCCATGAACGCGCGGAACAAAAACCAAGGCGACATGCCTGCCGCGTTCATGACAATGATTTCTGAATCGTTGGACAACTTGTTGAGCACATGCGCGACCGCGATCAGCAACGCGATCGGCGCAATCACAAGGACCAGCAGGGGTATGATCAGGCCGGTGATCCCGACGAAGACAAGGATCGTCTGCCCCTGGCTCGTCATGATGTCGATGTCGCGCAACGCCTGCGTTACCCAGATCACGGCGGTCAGGCTGACCAGCACGATCAGGAACGCACCCA
>DASSYU010000211.1:0-2224 GCA_035703125.1 Pseudolabrys sp.
GTGCCGGCGCTGTCGTAACCGACCGCCTTCGCCAGCGCGACCGCCTGCTCTCCCATTTTCTTGCGGGTTGCGGCATCGAGCAGCGGCGACGGCGCCTCCTCGATGACTTTCTGGTTGCGGCGCTGGATCGAGCATTCGCGCTCGCCGAGGTGGATGACATTGCCGTGCTTGTCGCCAAGCACCTGAATTTCGACGTGGCGCGGGTCCGTGATGAATTTTTCGATGAAGACTCGCTCATCGCCGAACGAGGACTTTGCTTCCGAGCGCGAGCGGGCGAAGCCTTCGGCCACCTCAGCTTTGCTGCGCGCTATGCGCATGCCCTTGCCGCCACCTCCGGCGCTCGCCTTGATCATGACCGGATAACCGATTTCCTCGGCAACCCTGATCGCCTCCACCTCGTTTTCGATCACACCGAGATTGCCTGGGACGGTGGATACCTTGGCAGCTGCAGCCGCTTTCTTCGATTCGATCTTGTCGCCCATCGCGGCGATCGCTTTCGGGTTCGGCCCGATAAAGACGATGCCGGCGCCGGACAGCGCCTTCGGAAAGGCCTCGCGCTCGGAGAGAAAGCCGTAGCCCGGATGCACGGCCTCCGCCCCGCTCTGCTTGCAGGCGGCGACGATCTTTTCGATCACCAGGTAACTCTCGGCCGCCTGCGGCGGACCGATCGCGATGGCGCTATCCGCCATCTCGACGTGCAGCGCGTCCCGGTCGGCCTCCGAATAGACGGCGACCGTTTCGATCCCCAGCTTGCGGGCGGTCTTGATAATCCGGCAGGCGATTTCGCCGCGATTGGCAATCAGGATACGCTTGAACATGCTTCTGGACGGTGTTGCCTGCGGGCAAAATCCACTCTACCCAATGCTACAATAGTGTCTTGAAGCGGGCGTATCCAGCGCGGCATCACAGCAAGAAGATTGGGACAATTGCCATGTCTTTCGGGTCGTCCGTGCGCCTCTTCGCGGTCTGCGCAGCCGTTCTGCTGCAAATGGCGTCGGCCCAGGCGCAAAGCCAGCGCAACTTCATCTTGTTTGTCCCGGATGGCTTGCGCGCCCTCTCCGTGACGCCGGAAACAGCTCCGGCGATGGCCGCGGTGCGCGACAAAGGCGTGAATTTCACCAATCCTCACGCGTTGTTTCCGACCTTCACGATGACCAACGCGTCGGGCCTTTCCACCGGTCATTCCCTGGGCGACACAGGCGTGTTCGGCAATACGATCTATACCGGCTTTCCGGTCGCGAGCGCGTCCAACAGCGTGACACCCTTCATCGAGTGGAACCCGGTCATCGGCGATCTCGACGAGCACTACGCCGGAAATTTCGTCGATGAGGACGATATTCTGCTTGCGGCCAGGAATCAGAATTTCAATACCGCCGCAATCGGTAAAGTCGGGCCGACATTGATGTTCGACCACACCGATCGCACGGGTGAAAAAACGATCGTCGTCGACGATTCGACGGGCACCCCGGCCGGTGTTCCATTGTCGCAAGCCATGTGGGTTGCATTGACGGATGCCGGGTTGCCGCTTGCGGCGCCGAACCGCGGCGGCAATGCCAGGATCGGCAACGCGACCACGCCGGGCACCACCGGGGCCAATGTCGCGCAGCAGAAATACTTCGCCGACGTCGCCACCAAAGTCGTGCTGCCGATGTTCAAGGAGAGCAACAAGCCGTTCGTGCTGGTCTTCTGGTCACGCGATCCGGACGGCACGCAACACAATCAGGGCGATAGCCTGCTGAAGGTCGAGCCGGGCATCAATGGCCCGACCTCGCTTGCGGCGGTCAAGAATGCCGACGATAACCTGGCGCAATTGCGCGCCGCGCTCGACGAACTGGGACTTTCGGCAAATACCGATATCGTCATCGCCGCCGACCACGGCTTCTCGACGATATCGAAGGAAAGCAAAACCAGCGGCGCCGCCCAGGTATTTTATCAGGGCGTGCCGCCGGGCCTTCTGCCGCCCGGGTTTCTCGCTATCGACCTCGCCAACGCATTGGCGTTGCCTTTGCACGATCCGGACGAGAAAAATTCCGCGGTCACTGCCGGGATGCGCCTGCGGCGCAGCAATGGCGTGATCGGTTCGGATCCGGCAAAGCCTGATGTCGTGGTTGCCGCAAACGGAGGCTCCGACCTTATCTATATCCCCGGCAAGAGCGCGGAGATCGCCGGCAAAGTCGTGAATGCATTGCTGGCGCAGGACTATGTCAGCGGCCTGTTCGTGGAC
>DASSYU010000562.1:0-2583 GCA_035703125.1 Pseudolabrys sp.
GCCTTCACCGGCTCGGATTTGAGCCGAAGGCGCTTGTCGGGGATGATGAGAATGTCGCGAACCGCCATGGCCGCGATGTAAGGGCAAGGGCTGATGCGGTCAATGCACACTTCCCCTTGAGCCATCGGCGCAACCGCCTTACCGTTCGCCGTTCGTTCGCCCGCGACAGCGAATCACGGTAGAAGCGCCGAATGGACGATTTGAACTCTTTGGCTAACTCGCTGTTGGCGAATGCGCCGGCTCTTGCGCTGGCCATTGGCACCATGGTCTCGATCGGGGTCATCGTCGTCATCGCGATACTGTTGTGGCCGCGCAAGCCGCTCCATGATCCTGCCGCCGAGCAGCGGATGGCTGATCTCAACGCGCGCGTACACGTCATGGGCGAATTGCTTGCCAAGGCGCAGTCGCAATTGCAACAAACAGTGCACGAACGCCTCGACGCAGTGACGGCTCGTCTGGGTGAGTCGATGCAGAGCTCAACCAAGCATACGGCCGAGCATCTTCAACAGTTGCATGCACGGCTGGCCGTGATCGACAGCGCGCAAAGAAATATTACCGACCTGGCCTCACAAGTGACGAGCCTGCAAAATGTGCTCGCCAATAAGCAATCGCGCGGCGCCTTTGGACAGGCGCGAATGGAAATGATTATTCAGGATGGCTTGCCAAAGGATTGCTACGAATTCCAGGCAACGCTCTCCAACAAGGCACGTCCGGACTGCGTCGTGCACCTGCCCGACGGCCCTTCCCTCGTTATAGACGCCAAGTTTCCGCTTGAGGCGGTGACCGCCTTTCGCGAGGCTAAAAGCGAAGAAGACCGAAAACTTGCGATCGCTCGCGTGCGTACAGATATCGCCAAGCACATCAGCGACATTGCCGACAAATACCTGATACCGGGCGAAACTCAGGATATGGCATTGATGTTTGTTCCGTCGGAGTCGGTTTACGCTGAGCTCTATGACGGTTTCGACGATGTTTTTCAGAAAGCTTATCGCGCCAAGGTGATAATCGTTTCGCCTTCGCTGTTGATGCTGGCGATCCAGGTGATCCAGCAGATTCGCCGAGATGCCCGCATGCGCGAGGCAGCCAGCAAGATTCTGACCGAAGTCAGTCTGCTGGTCGCCGACGTCGGCCGGCTCAGAGACCGGGTTGAGAATCTGGACAAGCATTTCGGTCAGGCCAGCGCCGATATCAAACAGATCGTGATATCTGCCGACAAGATTGTGAACCGCGGCGAAAGGATCCAGGATGTCGAGTTCGGGGACGAACCCCCAAGTGCCGACATCCTCGCCGGCCCCGGCGCGACCAGGCTCGAGGCCGGCGAATAACGTTATGACCATTTCTCCGGACGCGCACCCACGGCCGTCATGGTTCGACGCTATAACCGTTTACCTCAAGCCGCGCGTGCTGATCGTGCTGTTCCTCGGCTTTGCCTCCGGCTTGCCGCTGGCGCTCTCAGGCTCGACGCTGTCCGTGTGGCTGACCGAGCGGGGGGTCGATCTCGGCACCATCGGCCTGTTCTCTCTGGTCGGCCTGCCCTACACGTTCAAATTCCTCTGGGCGCCGCTCACCGACGCGCTCGACGTGCCGTTTCTTTCGCGTGCACTGGGCCGCCGTCGCGGCTGGCTGGTGTTCACGCAAATCTGGCTGGTCGCCGCCATCGTGTTGCTCGGCCTTTGCGATCCGACACAATCGCTGCCGCTCGTCGTCTTCGGCGCGCTATTGGTGGCGACTGCTTCGGCGACGCAAGACATCGTCATCGACGCGTTCCGCATCGAAAGCCTGGAGCCGAGCGAACAAGGCGCCGGAATGGCCGGCTACGTCGCCGCTTACCGTATCGGCATGCTTGTTTCCGGCGCCGGGGTACTGGTGCTGGTGGCCTGGCTGGAAGCGCAGGGCGTTGCACGCGACGCAGTATGGATGTGGGGCTACATCGCGGCGGCCGTTTGCATGATGCTCGGTATCGTGGCGACGCTGCTCGCGACCGAGCCTGATGCGCCGCCGCAGGTGGTCGACCACAATCACAAGCCGATTCAGCGACTTGCCGAGACAGCAACCGGCGCCTTCGGCGAATTCCTGACGCGTGATGCGGCTATCGCCGTGCTGCTGTTCGTGGTGCTCTATAAGTTCTGCGACGCCTTTGCCGGCGCGCTGACTGCGGCCTTCGTCATCAACATCGGCTTCGACAAGGCGACCTATGCCGCCGTGGTGAAGGGCGTCGGTCTCGCCGCCGCGCTGATTGGTGGATTTGCCGGCGGGTCAATGGTGCGCGCACTGCCCCTGTCTACCAGCCTGTGGATCGGCGGCTTTTTGCAGATGGCATCGAACTTCACCTTCTCGTGGCTTGCCATGGTCGGCGTGAGCGTGCCGGCGCTGACGGCGACCATCATCGTGGAGAATTTCACCGGCGCAATCGGCACCGTGGTGTTTGTCGCTTACCTGTCAGCGCTGTGCCGCGATCGCGCACACACCGCCACGCAATACGCGCTGCTCACCGCGCTGGCCGCTGTCGGGCGCACCACGCTTGCTTCCGGCGGCGGCTTTATCGCCGAATATTCCGGCTGGGTGACCTTCTTCGCAATCACC
>DASSYU010000222.1:0-6363 GCA_035703125.1 Pseudolabrys sp.
CGCGGATCCCGACACTTTGGTTGCGTCGGCGAAGGCCTATCTGAGTGCGCTCAATAAGCTCACCTCGAAGCGCGGCAAGACGTCCTCAGTCGAACGGCGGATACATTCCACCGACGTGGGGTGAGGGGCACACAGGACTCAGCTGGTCATTCCGCACTGAGAATCGGTCTGGATTCCAGGCCTTCGCCCGCCGAAGGTTTAGAGGACTACGCTCGCGGCTTGAGGCTTCGGCCCGCAGGCGGGTTCGCTCGCATAAGCGCGTTTACGCGCGTCTTCAACGCGCTATGCGCTCGCGCCCCGGAATGACCGGAAAACTTCCTCAAACCCCGCCAAATGGCGCGAAATTAAAGGTAAATCACATTTGGGCTCGCATTTCGGTCACGAAATCCCTATTTCGTTCCATAGGAACCCAAAAAATCACATTTTGTCCGCATTTCACTCGCTTTAGCGACGGATTTGAAAGGTACTTGCGGCCACCTTCCGAGATGGAAAGCGTAGGGGATTAATCGAAATGAGGATGACTGTATGCGCGGGCGTTATCGCGCTCGCGGCCTTGAGTTTGTTGTCGATTGTTCCGTCCGCCCGGGCAGCCGACATGATGGACGGCGCCGCGGCGGCGCATTCCACGTCGATCGACGTCGCACGCATCAAGAGCGCGCTGCAACTCACGCCTGCGCAGGAGCGCCATTGGGCGCCGGTCGAAGCGGCGCTGCGCGAGCTCGCGCGCCGTCAGGAGCGCGATGCGAATGACGGACTGGTGCGCCGCGTCAGCAAGCGTGCCGTGCAGATTGCGCTCAACAGCGCGACCATTCACCGGCTTGCCGCTGCGGCCCGCCCGCTCGTCAAGACCTTTGACGAGCATCAGATGCAGACCGCGCATGGCCTCGCCCAGCAAATGGGTCTCGGGCCTGTGGTTGCCGCACTGAAATAACCGAGTAAGGCGCGTTTCGCCGCAGCCGCTGGCCGCGTGTCATGGTCAAGCGAGGAAGGGCCGCCAACCGGCGGCCCTTTGTGTTCATCCGATGTCGCGTCGGGCGTCGGCGAGCAGCGGCTTGAGATCGTCGGACGCTGCAGGGCCTTCCACTGTCGGCATTGCGGCGTCCTTCGCTGGCGCGATCACATTGTGGCGCCAAATTCCCGCGATAAGCCCCGCTGCAACCAATACGGCAACCATGGCCGATATTTTGGTGTCGGGATGGAACATCACGACGAACGCGCCCGCAGCCAGCAAGCAGCGCAATCCAATGTCAACGACGGGATTGCGGTGACAACGACCGAACATTGCAAAAGCAATACCGCAGGTGCTGGTGGTTACCAGCAGGACGTCGACGATCTGCGGCCACCCCGGATTTATCACCAAGTTGGAACGGGTAAAGATTGCGAAGGTCATCAGGGTGATCGGCGCACAGATTTTCAGCGCCTCGTACATGGTTCGCATGAACGACGTGTTGGCAATACGCGCGGACACGGCGGCAGCGAGCGAAGTTGGCGGCGACAGCTCCCCCCAGACCGACAGGAAGAATACGAAGAAATGTGCGACCCACGGATTGACGCCGAGTTTTGTCATCGGCGGCACAATGATGACGGCGCCGATGATGTAGGTCGCCGTTGGCGGCAGGCCGGCACCGAGGAACCAGCCGAATACCCAGGCCATCAGAATCATCGCAATGATGTTCCAGGCGCCGAGGTCGAGCAGTATGCTGCCCATGCGGTTGATGAAACCGGTGACGGTGAACAAACCGATCATGATGCCGAGCGTGGCAAGCAGCAGCGTGAGATAGGACGTCATCTCGGCGTGCGTTTCGATGCCGCGCCGCAGGCTACCGAACAGGGTTTCGTCCTTGAGCGTGGGTTCCTTCAGCGCATATTTGAAGTACAGAAAAACCACGATCAGCATCGCAAGCATGCATCCAGCTGTGTACAGCGCCGCCAGCAGCTCACCTTTGCCGACCCAACCCATCAGATAAACGAGGTAGAGCACCGAGAGGAAAAAGATGCCGGTCGTGACTTTTTCATAGAGCGGCACCGTGGGTTTTTCGATTTTTCCGGCCGGCAACAGGCGCACGCAAAGCAGATAAACCGCGCAGGCGACCGAGATGTAATAGATGAAGGAGAACCCGAAGCCGCGCAGAACGACGTCCCAGTAGGGCACACCGAGAAACTCCGCCATGAGGAAGGCCGCGGCTCCCATCATCGGAGGGTCGATCAGCCCGCCCATTGAAGCTGCGGTCTCGACGGCCGCGGCGAATGTCGGCGGTACGCCGTAGCGGACCATCAATGGAATAGTGATAGTGCCGACCACGGCGGCATTCGCTGAACTGCTGCCGCTGATGAGCCCCACCGCGCTGGATCCGATTACCGCGGTTTGCGGGATCAAACGGCGGGAACGGGTCAGCAGCCGCACAACATTGATCATCGAATTCTGCGCGTTGAAGGCATTGGCGACGCCTGCGAGCAACAGGAACGCCGCAATTAAGGTCAGCGCAAGCTGGCCGTAGATGCCGTAAATGCCGGTCGAAAATTCGACGGTGCTCGACGTCACCACACGATAGAACGTCGTCCCCGGATGCCAGAAAAAGTCGAGGGGACTGAGGTATCCCCACAGCGTGTACACGACCATGACGACATTGATCCAGAAGAGGGTCGGATGCGCGAGCCGCGACAGCTCCATCACCAGCAGAAATACGAGCAGCCCGACAATGAAGTCCTGGCGCGAGAACGTGCCCTGCGAATAGATCGCGATACGCTCGAATTCGTTGTGGAAATAAACGAAGGAATAGATGCAGATGCCGGCATAGATCGCGACGAGCACATGGTTGGCGATCGGCGGCAGCCGTTTGTAGAGATAGTCCTGCTGGTACGCGAACAGTATCTGCAGGATCAGCGTGATTGACATCACGTAGGCGACCAGCTCCTGCGCACCGCCGAGACCGGTGTAGAAGAACCAGACCAGCCAGGCGGTCTGGACCGTCGCGAAGGCAAACGTCAGGTTTCTGAGTGTGGCGTGGTTTTTAATCGCCTCGAGCACCATGACGTCCCCCCAGTCAAAATCATGCGCGCAGCGCCGGCGCTCGCCTGTCGGTACAAACGCTGGCCGCCGGCGCACATCGCGGCACCGGATACGCCCCCCACGGCGCTACGGTGCAAGCCGGCAGATAACCCGAAAAAGCAGGGCGGGAGCCAGTGCCGTCACAGCACGATGTTCCCGCCCTTTGAGCCCTTCATCAGGCGCGATCAGCTCGCGCCGGCCGCCACCTTCCACTTGTCGTTCCAGGCCTTGTGCTCTTTCAGGAACTTGGCCAGCCCCGGATGCACCGGCATCTGGGGGTTGGCACTGATGCCCTGCACCTGCATGCCGATGAAGTCCTTTGCCATCGGCGTGAATCCCGCATCGATCTTCACCAGTTCGTCCCTCTGATCGTAGAAGGCCTTGATCATTTTGTAGACGATGGCTTCCGGCATATCGACCCTGGCGTTGTAACCGAACAAGATCGGCACGCCCTGAAGCGTCGTGGGTCCGACATTTTTTGCGAAGGCGCCCTTCGGATCGACGTCGACGACCGCAAGCCCCGCCGCCCTGAGTTTTGCGACTTCATCCGGGCATGGGTTGACGACCCTGATGTCCATGCGGATCTCGGTCTCCTTCCAGTATGGCGCCAGCGATTTTCCGGCAGTGGTGTAGGTCGCTGAACCCACGATCGTACCCTGCTCCATCGCGTCAGAATTCGACTTGACGTCGATCTGTACGTGCTTGAAGTCGTAGCCGAGCGTCTTGAAGATGCGCTGCCAGTTGAGCCAGTTCTGGAAGCCCGCCTGGGTGAAGAACACCGGCTTGCCGCTGAAATCCTTCCAGCACTTGAACTTGTCGGCGTCCTTGGCCGATGTCGCCATCATCGATTCCATCGGATAGGCGTACCAGGTGTGAACGAGCTCGGGTTTGCTTGGCTGGAAGTCCTTGAACGGGCCGACGCGCTCCTGAAACTGCGTCATGCCGATGTCGGCGGTGTAGGCGATCTCGCCTTCGCCGTTCATCACGGCCTTCATCGCCACCGTTGGCGATTGGTAGGGCTGCACGGTGACGGTGTATTCGCCGCCAAGCGCTTGCTCGAGCACTTTCGCCATCGACGCGGCGATCGTGTAGCCATAAGAGCCCACCTGCGAAGTCGTCCATCGGATCGACTTGCGGTCCTGCGCGTCAGCGGGGATCGCCGACGCAAGCGTAAGAGCGAAAGCGGCCGTAGCGGCCGCGAACGAACAAAGTCTCCCCTTCGACAGCATTTTTTCTCCTCCCATTAGTGCGCTGCTTTTTGACACGGACCATGTCGCCACAGTCCGTGTCAATGTCGCTGTAAGCATCATTGCCGACAATTCCGGCGGTGCCTAGCCGGAATTGCCCCGAATGAACCTTCGCGAGCGCTTGGCCGCTGGCCCGGAAATAGGCCTCCGGTTCCCGTAGGAATCCGTGCCGGTCTCGCAGTTGTTCGGGCCGATTCATCGCTGTGTTCGAGTGGGTCGCCGCACGGTTCGGGCCGGTTCTATGATGCAGTGCATCATAGATGCTCAGCCACCGAAAAACTTGGCAAATTCTAGCCCTGTGCTGCCGCCGGGTTGTTTCGTGGGGAAGGCCCGAAGGCCGGCCCGGAACGCAGGTTTCGATCGAGTTCAACTGGAGGGCCGGCGACCGTCGTCGCCATCGGCTCCATTTTGCTGCCGGCAATGGTCGCCCAGGGCCCTGATGACCAGCGAGCAGATTCCCGCAGGCGATGACCGCGTAGATCAAGGACAGCGGCATTGGCTGGGTCGAGTTCCCGCTCGTCGTTAACCTGCTGCTGGCCGGCAACGTGATGGAGCCGTCATCGATCGTGCTGATCACCGTGCCGATCTTGTTTCCGATCGCCGTGAGCCTCGGCATCAATCCGGTGCACCTCGGCATCCTGATGACGGTGAACATGAAGGTGGTCTTTGCCATTCGCCGGTCGGCCTCAATCTCTACGTCGGCTCCGGCATTGCCCGCATGGGCATCACCGAGCGCACCATTGCGACCTGGCCCTGGCTCGTCACCATGCTGATCTTCCTCGCGATGGTGACCTATATTCCGGAGCTGTCGCTCTGGCTCCCGCGCGTGCTCGGGATGCTGTAGGCGGCGCTTTGACCGCCATGTGCTGACTCTCATTCGTCATGGCCGGATGGCCGGGCTTGGCCCCGGCAAGTCGGGTAAACCCGACTTGCCGGGATAACCCCGCCATGACGGGGAGGAGCCGTGCCCGCGATTTCGCGTCGCCGTACGGTAGTACTTGCCGAAGACACGTTCGCGTTTGCTTGTTTTCGGCGCCTACGTTTGTTCGGAAGTGGACAGTTTGATCCACGTCAATATCGGCCCTCTGGTTACGGTTCAGATTTAACCTGTTGCCGAATTTGCTTGTTCCGTGAATTCGTCCTGCAGGAGAAAAAAGATGAATGCAGCCGATATCATGGTGGCGAATGTCGTCACGGTTCGCCCGGGTGCTTCGGTCAAGGACGTCGCAGAGCTATTGCTGGCGAAGCGCATAAGCGCGCTGCCTGTGGTCGACGAGGCCAACAGCCTGTTGGGAATCATCAGCGAGGCCGATCTCATTCATCGCGTGGAAGTCGGGACCGAGCGGCCTTATTCGTGGTGGATCGAGTTTCTCAAGGGGCGGGAGGTTTTGGCGCAGAATTACATCAAGGAGCATGCGCGCCTTGCCGCCGACATTATGACCCGCGAGGTGGTCACGGTGACCGCGGACACGCCGCTGCGCGAGATTGTCAGCCTCCTTGAAAAGCACGGCATCAAGCGTGTGCCTGTCGTCGACAAAGGCAAGCTCATTGGGATTGTAAGCAGGGCCGATCTGGTTCAGGCCCTCCTGCACGCGCAACAGGCCTCGCAGCAAAGCGCGGAAGCCCCGTTGTCGCAGGGTGATGCGGTTGCACGGCTCAGGTCGGAGCCGTGGTGGCCTGGTAATGTCAACGTCGTCATCGATAACGGCGCGGTCGAACTCTGGGGCATCGTCGAAACGCAGGTGCAGAAAGACGCGATAAGAGTGGCGCTTGAGACGATCCCGGGCGTGCGGACTATTTCCAACAAGATCTACGTTCAGGCGCACATTCCCCGCGCCATATGAGCCCCTTACCGGCCATTTCGGGGCGCATTACATCTCGATTTGTCATGGCCGGGCATAGCCGTTCGAAGAACGGCGTGTTTTTGCACGCCTATGTCCCGGCCATCCACGTCTCGCTTGCGGTCAAGACGTGGATGCATCGGAAGTCGGGCCTGCCCGACTTCCGCATAAATACTTGCCGCAAGTCGGGTAAACCCGACTTGCCGTGATAGAGCCGGGTAACGAA
>DASSYU010000231.1:0-4016 GCA_035703125.1 Pseudolabrys sp.
CAAGATCCAGAACGAGGACTCGCCGGCGCTCTCGGCGCTCAACATGCGGCTGCGCGACGATTACGTCGTCGACTGCAATGCCGGCGTCGGCCGCTGGAATAAAGTGATCAACGAGTTCGGCATCCCGTTCGAGATCAAGCTCCCGCACGTTGCCTTCCACCGCCACATCGGCGAGTTCTCATCCATCAAGGCGGATGTGAGCGGCCACCTGATGAGCGACGAGCAGTGGACGAAGCGGCGCGGCGAGTTCCTGCCGACGGACGGCGACAAGGATTTCATCGAGAGCCTGATGCAGCCGCAGATGGAGATCGGCAAGTTCGCGAGCTGGATCGCCCCGCCCAGGGTCGGCATCGACAACAAGCCCGGCGACTTCGAATACGTGAAGATCGCGTAGGTCTAAGGCACCACCCCTCAGCCGTCATGCGCGGGCTTGACCCGCGCATCCATGATGAGGCGCAGCAAGCAAATAAATACTGTCATCGTACGGGGCACGGCCTTATGGATCGCCGGGTCAAGCCCGGCGATGACCGTTAAGGGCTGCATCCTCTGAACGGACAATTGCCGGGTCGGGCTGTCCGTGATGCCATCGACCATGGTTGGTTACTGGGTTTACGTTCTGACCAACAAGCCGCGCGGGACGCTGTACGTTGGCGTCACCAACGATCTCGTTCGCCGTACGCACGAACATCGCGAAGGCTTGGTTGGCGGATTCTCAAAGCAATACCAACTTAAAATCCTGGTTCATTTTGAACGCTTCGACGGTCCTCGGCTGGCAATTCAGCGTGAGAAGAATATCAAGCACTGGCCAAGACTATGGAAACTAGATCTCGTTGAAACAACCAATCCGCAGTGGCGCGACCTCTATCGCGACATCACGCGCTAACTGCTTTGCGTGTTTCCGCTCATCATGGATGCGCGGGTCAAGCCCGCGCATGACAACTGAGAGACCCGCACCTCAATCCGGCGACTTGAAGTTCGCGCACCATTTCGGCCGGAACTGCGGCTTCACTTTCTGCGAGCAGTTGATCTTGCATGACTGGGTCACGCACTCCAAAAGCTCGCCCGGCGCAGCCCCGCCGGGCGACGCGGCGGCACTTGCCGCCGGTGTCATCGGGCCGCGGGGCCCGGCTTGCTGTGTGCCTTGCGGCGGCGGCGCGGCACTTTCGGCCGGCGCCGGCGGGGGCGTCGGCGGCTCGTTCGGCGTAAAGAGGCTGCTGGTCGATGTGCACCCGGCAAGGCCGAGGATCAGCATCGCGATGAACAATCGTGTCACGTCCGTCTCCCCGCTTGCTTTACTGCCGCTCGATGCCTGCGCATGTCCCGCCAGATGCGCGACACCGCACGTCAGCCTTTGCCCTCGAACTTGAACGAGACCTTCACCCTGGCGCGATAGGCCTCGACTTTTCCGTCCTTCAGCACCATGTCTTGCTCGACCACCTCCGCGACCCGCAGGTCGCGCAAGGATTTGGCCGCCCGGTCGACGGCAGCCTTTGCGGCCTTCTCCCAGGATTCCGTGCTGGTGCCGACCAATTCAATGACCTTGTAGACGGACTCAGGCATGTTCTCCTCCCTGCGTTTTTCGGCGTGCGCCAGGTGATCAAGCGAAGCGTCCGACGGTACGGCCCAAAGTGTATCGCATTTGAGGATGAGACCCAATGGCCAGGGGAAAACGGTTCATTGCAACTTCTGCGATCCTTGGTGCGGTTTTCGGCATGCTTTGCGGCAACGCAACCAGCGCCGAGGAACGCTATGGCGCGGTGCCGGGCTCCATCAAAGACGACCTCGACCGGCTCGTGCGCGCCTATCCCGACACGGTCGCCGGCCACGACAACACGTTTCTCACGCTCAAGAACGGCACGCGCTTTCGCATCTCGGATGGGCGCGCCGATAAAACGTTCCAGGAGCTCCTGGAGAGCCCGGACATCGACGACATGTTCTATGCGCGCTATCCGGCGGGCGTTGAGCCAAAACAACCCGACATGAACAGCGACCCCGGCCGCGTCCGTTTCGAGCCGCTGTTCGCCGCCATGTATGGCGACTGCCGAAAGAACGAGGTCGTCAAGAATTTGCGCGCGGTCAAATGGCTGCCGAAGCACAATGGCGGCAGCGTCAAGGTGACGACGGTGAACGGCGTCGCCGACGCGCTCGAGCGCGTGTCGCGCGCGCTCGATGAGTTGCCGGACGATCTCGCGACCTATCTGGTGCCGGCGGCCGGGACGTATAATTGCCGCAAGGTGGCCGGGTCGCGCGCGCCGTCAATGCACGCCTATGGCGCCGCGATCGACATCGACACGCGGGATGCGGACTATTGGCGATGGGCTCCCGGCGAGACGCCGCGCTGGCGCAACCGCATTCCCGTTGCGATCGTGCGGATCTTCGAGCAGCACGGCTTCATCTGGGGCGGTGCCTGGTATCACTACGACACCATGCACTTCGAATACCGGCCGGAGCTTTTGCGGAACTAACACTTCACCGCTCACCTCCGCGAAAGCGGGGGTCAGCAGGAAGCTTTGGCACGTGCGCGCAACACACTCCGCTCATTCCCGCGAAAGCGGGAATCCACGGCCCCAATGTAAGGCATGAATATCTTGCCCTGGACCCCCGCTTTCGCGGGGGTGAGCGGAGGAGGTCGCTCACACGTGAGGACAACTGCCTGCGCTCCGCTTTCCATCACCCCGGGAACACACCCTTGCGCGGCAGGATGACGCGGATCTCGGTGAAGGCGCCCGGCTGCGTGTCGACCTCGATCACGCCGGCGTGCTGCTTGACCACGATGTCATGGCTGATCGACAGGCCGAGGCCGGTGCCTTCGCCGGCCGGCTTGGTGGTGAAGAAGGGGTTGAACATCTTCTCGCGCACGTCGGGCGGAATGCCGGTGCCGTTGTCGCGGATGCGGATTTCCACGCGGTCGCCGAGGGCTCGCGTCGCGGCGGCTAAAGTCGGCTCGAAACCATCGCCGGCCTGCGCCTTGCGCGTAGCCGCCGCGTAGAAGCCGTTCAAGATCAGGTTCAGCAGCACCCGCGTAATGTTCTGCGGGAAAACGTCGGCCTCGCCGGCGGCAGGATCGAGCGATCGTTCGAGGGTGATATTGAAGTTTTGCTTCTCGGCACGCGCGCCGTGATAGGCGAGGTTGAGGCTCTCCTCGACCAGCGTATTGATGTCGACGACACGATGCTCGCCCGAGCCCTCGCGCGAATGCAGCAGCATGTTCTTGACAATCGAGTCCGCGCGCTTGCCGTGCTGCACCACTTTGTCGAGATTGCCGCGCAGCATGGTGGTCAGCTCGTCGATCTGCTTGCGCGCTTTGTCGTCGACCGAGAGGCCCTTCAGCGTGTCCTGCAGCTCATCGACCAGCTCGCTCGAGACGGTCGAGAAATTATTGACGAAATTGAGCGGGTTCTTGATCTCGTGCGCGATGCCGGCGGTAAGCTGGCCGAGCGAGGCGAGCTTCTGCGTCTGCACCAGGCGATCCTGCGTGGTGCGCAGATCCTCCAGCGATGCGGCCAGCTCGCGCGTGCGAGTTTCCACGCTCTCGAACAAGCGCACGTTCTCAATCGCGATTGCCGCCTGGTCGGCGAAGGTCGATGCCAGCTCGATCTGCTTGTCGGCAAAAGGACGCACGTCCCTGCGCGTCAGCGCAAGGACGCCAATTGGTACGCCCTCCCGCAGCATTGGAACGCCAAGCGCGGTGCGAAAGTCACCTGAATCCAGACCCGGCGAGAAGGTGTAGTCGGAATCGGCCTTGACGTCGGCAATCTGAACGATCCGGCCCTCCACCAGCGCCCGCCCCGCGATTGAGCTGCGATCCATTTGCACCGGGGTACTGCGGATGAAGTCCGAAAGCGCGGTCGAATAGCCGTAATTTGCAGCCCGATAGAATGCGCCGTCAATTTCTCTGGTAATCGCGCCTTGGTCGGCATCACTCATGCGGGCCGCCGTTTCAATCAAGGCGTCCAGGACCGTCGGCAAATCGAATGCCGATCGGCTGATGATCTTGAGGACATCCGCGGTGGCGG
>DASSYU010000240.1:0-2177 GCA_035703125.1 Pseudolabrys sp.
TCGAAGCGCGACATTCTGAAGTTCGAAGGTTGTTCACAGGCCTGGCAGCGCGCGCTTGCGCAGTCCGGACTTCAACTGAGCGAGTTGTCGTTCGTCGAGACCCATGACTGTTTCACTATCGCTGAGCTGATCGAATATGAATCGATGGGTTTGACCGCCGAAGGGCAGGGGATGCGCGCGATCAAAGAAGGTTGGACTCAAAAAGACGGCAAGCTGCCGGTGAACCCGTCCGGCGGCCTGAAGGCGAAAGGCCATCCGATCGGAGCGACGGGTGTTTCCATGCACGCGCTTACGGCAATGCAGCTCACCGGTACCGCCGGCGACCTGCAGGTCAAGAACGCGCGGCTCGGCGGCATCTTCAATATGGGCGGGACGTCGGTCGCGAATTACGTGAGCATTCTCGAGCGGATCAAATAGCGTTTTCCAGCAGCCTGCTAGTTGAACTTGCGTTCTTTCAGCGTCGGCAGAAACGACGAATCAAAAACGTCATCCGGTTTCGGTTTCGCGGCCTTGAATTTGTAGGCCATCGCAATCTGGTCGATGGCGCGCGCGAAGCGCTGCTCGTCGATGGTGCCATAACCGTTCGCCTTGACCTCGGGCGTGACGATGTTCTCGCGGATAGCCATCGTCAGGCGCTCGAGTTCGACGTTTTTCCTGGCGTCAGGGTTGCGCCGCAAGACGGAATCAATGGCCGTCGCCGGGTTCCTTACGGTTTCCCTAAGGCCGCGCATGAACGCATTAAGGAAGCCTCTCACCGCGTCTGGGTGCTCGGCGGCGAATTTCGAGTTCACAATGATGGCGTTGCCGTAAAGCTCGACGCCGTAGTCCGCCATCAGGAGCACGGAGATGTCGCCGACCGGCACGCCCTTGTCCTTGAGATCGACGAAGGTCGTAAATGAATAGCCAGTAATTGCGTCGATCTGCCCCGCCGCCAGCATGGGCTCGCGCACCGGGAAGCTTACGTTCTCAATCTTTACTCTTGACGGATCGATGCCGTTTACCTGCGCGAAAATCGGCCACTGCGCGTAAGAACCGTCGGATGCCGGTGCGCCGAGTGTCTTTCCTTCCAGGTCTTTCGGCGCGGCGATGCCGCGACTCTTTCTCCCGATCACCGCGAACGGAGGCCGATTGTAGAGCATGAACACAGCCTTCGCCGGCACGCTCGGTTTGGCATCGCGGTATCTGATCAGAGTGTTGATGTCGCCAAAGCCGATGTCGTATTCGCCCGATGCCACGCGCTCGACCGGCTCGATCGAATTGGACGCGGGAAGTATCGTGACGTTCAGGCCTTCGGACTTGTAGTAGCCTTTGTCGAGCGGACGCAAAAAAAGCGCGGCCGGCCCTTCAAAGCCGTAGTCGAGCGAGAATTTGACGATGGTTTCCCCGGCTGCGGCGCTGGGCGTCAACGTCGCGGCAATCAGCAGCGGCAGCCACGCCCACCAGCCCGTGTGGTGAGCCTTCATCGCGCACGTCCTTCCTCAACGGCCTGCGCCCGTCGCGCCCGTCTCGGCCGCGCCACAGCAAAGGACACGCTGCTGCAAAGGGCAATACGCACACACATTTTTGGCAGCCAATTTGCGGTGTTATGACTAACGCCGCCATTTCCGCTCCTGCCCGGCGTAAATCTCCGGCACGATCAAGGCGGCTTTGCGATAGAATTGCGAGACGTTCCGGAGATTTGAGTGATGGCGCCGGCACCCGCCAAAAAGCTTGCGCGCGACATTCCGTCGCTTCGGGCGCCTTACGCCCCGCCCGACGATGCGATTGCGGCCGAATTGCTGGCGTCGGCCGCCCGTCCGGCCGATGCGGAAGTGCGCATTGATGCGCGCGCGAAGCGACTCGTCGAGGCAATCCGGGCCCGTACCGGCGGTCTTGGCGGGGTCGAGGACTTTCTCCACGCCTATGCGCTGTCCACCAAGGAAGGCCTGGCGTTGATGGTGTTGGCCGAGGCGCTGCTGCGTGTGCCCGACGCGGAAACCGCTGACCGCTTGATCGAGGATAAATTGCAGGCGGGGGATTGGGCGCATCATGGATCACGTTCGGCACCGCTGCTGGTATCGGCCTCGGCCTGGACGCTTGGCCTCACGGTCAAGGTCATTCACCCCGGAGAGACACCTGAGGGCATCGTCGATGCCCTGATCAAGCGACTTGGATTGCCGGCGGTGCGGGCGGCGACG
>DASSYU010000048.1:0-4889 GCA_035703125.1 Pseudolabrys sp.
TGCACGAATGCGATCGGCAAGGTTGCCGTCGTTCGGCGACGCGGCGAGATCGGGCTTTCCGCCGCTCATAGGAACGCTGGCGATCTGCTCATGCGATGTTTCGGCTGCCAGCAGCGATTCAATCGGCGAGTTCGGGCCTTCAAGCGCCGAGGCTAGCCGAGCGACCTCTGCGGCAACGTCATTGATGCGCTCGCGCAGCAAGGCATTCTCCACCCGCTCCGACGCCCAAGCCTCCTCGGTTTCGCGCTTCATGGTGGCAAGTTCGCGAGCGAAGCGGTCCCGCTCTTCTTTGATGTGCGCCATTGACGCCTGAAGCTGGGTATTTTCGTTCCTTAGGTTTTGCGAGGCCGAACTGGCGCGCCCCTCCAGCTCGATGATCGTGGTGCGAAGCTCGGTTTCGACCTGGCGGGCCGCATCCATCTCCTGCCGCACGTGCTTGAGCTCGAATTCGCTCTGATTGAGCAGACGCGACTGTTCGCCAAGGCGTGTTTCAAGATCTTGGGCGCGCCGGCCGAGGATTTCTGCTTCCTTGCTCTGCGCGGCGAGGTGCTGCTCGAGTTCGGCGGCGCGCCGCCCGAGATTTTCGACCTTGCCGTGTTCATCCTGCAATTCCTGGGTGGCGGCC
Organism: Pseudolabrys sp.; assembly: GCA_035703125.1. Lineage (GTDB taxonomy): Bacteria > Pseudomonadota > Alphaproteobacteria > Rhizobiales > Xanthobacteraceae > Pseudolabrys. The sequence goes on from DASSYU010000048.1 coordinate 626, forward strand.
TTCAGCTCGACCCGCTCGGCATCGCGGCGATCTTCAACGGCTTTCAACTCGTGGCTAGCCCCTTCAAGACGCTCCTTCAGAGCCTCAACCTGTGTCTTCAGCGTGATGATTTCGATTTTCTGCGAATCGGCAAGCGTTGACCGCTCGTCGAGGTCGGCGATCAGTCTGGCGAGGTCTGCCTCCTTGTCGGATAGCGCCCGCTGGTCTTCATGCATGGCCGTAGTCTTGACCGCGACTTCCTCTTCCGTAGCACGCAGCTGGTCGCGCAGCGCCTTGTCGCGCGCCTCCAGTGCAAAAATCGCCGCAGTCTTCTCTCCAAGTTCGACCTTAAGCCGATTGATCGCGTCGCCTTTCTTGCCGAGCTCGGCAAGCTGGCTTGTGCTCCTTGCCTTGAGTTGCTCGACGCTCATCTCAAGACGGCGCGTCGACATTGCGAATTCCGCGCGAAGCTGATCCTTGTCGGCTTGAATCTCGGCCATGGACAATGGCGTTGCGGCTTCAAGGCGCCGCATCGTCAGCCGTACCGCGCGATTGTGCACGAGTGGAACGACAACGAGCCCGATGAGCGCGGCAACGAGAAACCCGATCCCGAAATACATGATCGGTTCAATCATGGAACTTACGCCTCCAACTCACGCCCGCTCATTGCCACTCGGGCCGGACCGTCCGTTTATTTTCCACATTAGCCTAAAGCGAACGCCACGTCGCGGTTTTCGGCGTATGCCGCGGTGAAATTAGTAAATGTGGCGGAGTCAGAAGGGATTCCACGTCGCCTGCGGCGTAAACTTGAGATAACCGATGTTGGCGCCAAGACGCAGGCCGACGCCTGACCTGATCGGCACGACGATGATGTTGCCTGAGGCGAGCGCGGTCATGCCGAAACCACCGATGAAATAAGCGGAGCCGTCGATGCCTGCGAAACGCTGATAAATCGCCCCGGTTGCGGGCAGGTTATAGACGAGCATCATTGTGCGCGCGCCTTCTCCGCCAGTGTCGAAGCCGATCGACGGACCTTCCCAGAACACGCGGCGGTCACCGGCATTCTTGGTGTAAAGCTTGCCATCGCCATAGCGCAGGCCAACGATAAAAGCGCCGCTGCCTTCCTGACCGAGAACGTAACCATTGGGTTGGCCCCAGCGGCTGAAGGCTGCTTCCACGACCTGGGCAAGACCGCGCGATACTGTTCCGAAAAACCTGTGGCCTTCGCCAACGATCTCCCCGGGCGTGAACGTGCCGCTTTGCCGTTGGGCCGGAGGCGGTGGCTGGTTCTGCGCAGCGGCGAGGTCGGGAGCAAGGGTGGCAAGGCAAAACGCCAAGGTGGCGAGGCGCAATTTTGCGCGCATCAAATGCTCCTCGGATGCTGGGGCCCGACGGCCCTGTTTAACCGGATGCTCATGTTGACCGCGGTAATAATATGGCGCGAAAGGTTGTTCCCGAATCACCCAACCGTCACTGAGAACTATGACTGCAGCGCGGCAGCAACGGAAGCGGCCATTCTTGACGGGCCTAGCGCTCTTTTTCGCCCTGGGAGCGGGTATTTTTGCACCCCAGTCGATAAACGCGGCGACCGACAGCCAGTTAACAGTCAATCCCGATACCGGCCTCGCGATCAGTGGCTTCGATCCGGTGTCCTATTTCACGGATGGCAAGGCGAAGTTCGGGCGGCCCGAATTTGAATTGAACAAGGACGGGGCGGTCTAGCGGTTCAGCAACGAGGGCAACCGCGGGGCCTTTGAGCAACATCCCGAAGTCTATGCGCCGCGGTTCGGCGGCTATGATCCTGTGGCGATCGGCCGTGACCGTTCGGTGCGCGGCCACCCGTTGTTCTGGGTGGTGGTCGGTCAGAGGCTATACTTTTTCTATGGCGAGAAGACACGTCTCTCACTTTCCTCGCCGATCCCGGCCGGATCATCGCTACGGCCGAACGCAAATGGCCGGACGTTTCACGCGCTCTCGGTGAATGACGTCAGGATCGGATCTTGAGCGCAGCGGCCTTGCTGGGATCTCCCCAGGCGACGAAGGCCGGCACACGAAAATTCGCGGCCGCGCGTCCGTAGGTCAAAGGGATGCCAAGCGGGGTTGTCACGATTCCGCCAGCGGCGACAACTAATGCATGGCCGGCTGCCACATCCCACTCGCAGGTCGTGGCGAGGCGCGGGTAGATGTCGGCACTCCCTTCCGCGATGTGACAGAATTTGATTGCCGAGCCGCAGGGCACGCGCGTAATCGGGCCAAGCGCGCTCACGAAATTGTCGGTGGAGGCATCCATATGGGAGCGGCTCACCGCTGCAACCGGGGCGTCCGGCCAAGGCCGCGTGCTGATTGCGTCCGCGCCACCGGAACTGCCGTCCGATAGTCGGAGACGCTCCGCCCCGTGGCCGATGACGCCGCGCCAGAGTTGTCCCTGTTTGGGCGCAGCGATAATGCCCGCGACCGGCAAGCCGCGCGTGACAATAGCGAGATTGATGGTGAATTCATCACGGCCGGCAAGGAACTCGCGCGTTCCGTCCAGAGGGTCGACGATGACGAAACTGCCGGTTAGGTCGGCGGGCGCCGCCGCACTGGCCGACTCTTCAGCCACCACGGGCATCTTCGGCAGAATCCGGGCGAGGCCCTGCAGGATCACCGCTTCGGACGCCTCATCGGCTGCAGTCACCGGCGACTGGTCGGGCTTCAGACGGCGGACTACCGTCGTGGGTGTTGTCGCCCCGATCTCGGCGCACGCACGAGTGATGAGCGCGCTCAGATCGTCCATGAGCTCCCGTGCCTGCGCGGGCGAAATGTCGGATCCTGGATTCAAATACCGCGTCCTTTGGCCGTGCGGCAGTCCTTGGCGGTTATGCGGGTGCGGTGTATCACGCCAACAACTCGGCGTGACCACTGATTCGCCGATCGGCGCAGCGTGCATGCCCAGCGGAGACTAGTCCATGTCGGAATCGCCTATCGAAGCGCTTGATCTGGCTGCCCTGCTTTGCTCGCGCGTTTGTCACGACCTGATCAGCCCCGTCGGTGCCATTGTGAACGGGCTCGAAGTGCTCGAGGAAGAAAAGGATGAGGCAACCAAGGAATTTGCGCTCGATTTGATCAAAAGCAGTGCCGGCACGGCGTCAAAGAAATTGCAGTTCTGTCGCATTGCTTTTGGTGCCGCCGGTTCGGCGGGCGCCCAGATCGATCTCGGCGATGCAGAGACGATCTCGCGCGGCTTCCTCGAGGACGAAAAGACAAAGCTCGCCTGGAACCTGCCGCGGGCGCTGTTACAGAAGAACCGGGTCAAGCTTCTGCTTAACATGCTCGCCATCGCCGGACAGGCAATCCCGCGTGGGGGCTCGCTGACCGTTGATCCCATCGGGACCGGCGAAACGATGGGGTTCAAAGTCACTGCCGCCGGCGTCAACGCGAAAGTTCCGCCAGCTGTGTCTTCGCTGCTCGGTGGGGAGACCGCCGAGGGCCTCGACGCCCACCGCATTCAACCGTTCTATGCGGGTCTTCTGGCCCGGGCTTGCGGTGTGAAAGCGGCGATTGCAATGGACGGCGAAAAGGTCGTCATCACCGCACAATGAGCGTCCGCCGCGAGCCGCTTCCTGCAGTTAACGAGCGGTTAACGGTCGGCCGGATGTCGCGGTTCCGCAACCAAAATTAAACGCTTCACCGACACACTGGCCGCGCTTCCGACGGAATGCGGCGGACGGGCCAGGCCTGTCGACGAAGGCGTTTTTTATGGACGACCTGCTGCGGGAATTTGTCACCGAGACGAACGAGAGTCTCGACGTGGTCGACGTCGAGCTCGTACGTTTTGAGCAGGATCCGAACAACGCGAAGATTCTCGATAACATTCGACTATCTGCGCAAGCTTCTGCGCGAGCGCTCCGGCCTGGTGCTGGCCGCGGAGAAACAATACCTCGCCGAGAGTAGGCTCCTGCCAGTCGCACGGCGCAACGGCATGACCACGATCGATGATCTGGTCGACCGCTTGAAAAGCAAGGCGTCGATTTTGCTCGCCACGCAAGTGGTGGAAGCGATGACCACGAACGAGACTTTTTTCTTCCGTGACAAGCTGCCATTCGATCATTTTCGCGACACCATCATGCCCGCGTTGATTGCCGCTCGCGCGCGCGAGAAGCGTATCCGAATCTGGTGCACCGCGGCTTCCACCGGCCAGGAGCCGTATTCGCTTGCGATGATGCTCAAGGGAATGGGCGCGGCAATTTCCGGATATCGCATCGACATCGTAGCCACAGACTTGTCGTCGGAGATCCTGGAAAAG
>DASSYU010000189.1:0-2413 GCA_035703125.1 Pseudolabrys sp.
CGTGATTCCGACAGTGACCAGACCGGCACCGTAGACGACAGGGCCGGCGGCCTGGCCAAGAAAGAAAAACATCGAGTGCGCCGCGGTGGCTGATCCACGCGCCGATGGCGCCAGTTCCGTGACGTAAACCTGGATGCATCCGTGCAGCAGGTAGAAACCAAAACCCATAAGCATGAAATTCATGAACTCGATGGGCCATGGCATCCTAAGCGCTATCACCAAAAGACAGGCACCCATCACCATGCCGCCGGTCGCCATCAATCTTCTCTCGCTTATGTGTGCGACAAGCCATGCGACCATCACCGTGTAGATCACGCCACCAATGCCGAAGCCGGCGATCACGACGCCGGCGATCGACGCGCGGGCTGGACCGGTGTCTTGCAACAAGACCGCCATGTAAGGAAACACGCCGAACAGGAACAGCGCTTCGATGAACACCGCACCGAAGCAATACTTCGCCGAGGGATTGCTGAAAACGGCGCGATAGTTGGGAATGAATGTCGACAGGTCGAAACGTCCCGGAGATTCATTCATGCTGCGAAAGCCGGGGATGGCCACTGCGAGCGCGACAAGATCGATCGCTCCGGTCACGAAAAACACGCCTCGCCAGCCGACGACGTCGCCGATCACGCCTGCGCCGGAGGCGCCCAGCAGATTGCCCGTCATAGCCGCGAACAGCAGCCGGCCGATCGCAACCTGCCGCTGCTGCACAGGCACGCGGTCGCCGGCGACCGCGAGCGCAATCGGGAAAATGCCTCCCGCTGCGATGCCTGCGATCACGCGCAGGGTCATCAGCATTTCAAAGTTCGTGGCCAGGCCGCAGGCAATTGTGGCTATGCCGACAATGAGCATGCACACCGCAATGAGCCGTGTCTTGCTGAACATGTCTGCCAGCGCGCCAAGCACCGGTTGGACGAGGGCATAAGGCAGAGTGAACCCGGTCGAGAGCAGCGCCGCCGTGGCCGGCGTGACGTTCAACCCCGCGGCGATCTGCGGGATGACCGGATCGACCGACCGCATGAAAAGCGTCGTCGCAAAAATGACGAACGCCATGAGATTGAGGACACCGCCCATGAAAATTTTAGTGCCGCGCGCGTCAGCGCTTTGCCAGCCGGTCGAACTCGACGAGCATGCGTAACAGCGGCTCCATCTCCTTCAGGGGCATCATGTTGGGTCCATCGGACGGCGCCTTGTCGGGATCCTGATGGGTCTCGATGAATACGCCGGCGACGCCGACTGCAACCGCCGCGCGCGCCAGGACGGATACGAACTCGCGCTCACCACCCGATTTGTCACCCTGCCCGCCCGGCTGCTGTACCGAATGTGTGGCATCGAAAATCACAGGCGCCAGTGTCGTGCGCTTGAGAATGGGGAGCGCGCGCATGTCGGACACGAGCGTATTGTAACCGAACGAAACGCCGCGCTCGGTCACGAGAATGTTGCGATTGCCCGCGCCGGTGATCTTCGCGACAACGTTCGGCATGTCCCATGGCGCGAGGAACTGGCCTTTCTTCACGTTGACGACCTTGCCGGTCTTTGCGGCTGCGATCAGCAAATCTGTCTGCCGGCACAGGAAGGCGGGAATTTGCAGCACATCAACGGCGGGCGCGACCCGCGCGCATTGTTCCGCGTCATGCACATCGGTGAGAACCGGGACCTTCAGCTTGTCGCGGATTTCAGAAAAAATCGGCAAGGCCTGATCGAGACCGAGTCCGCGTGCCGACTTGGCGGAGGTACGGTTCGCCTTGTCGAAGGACGTCTTGTAGACGAAGCCGACCCCAGCGCGCGCCGCGATCTCCTTCAGAGCGGCCGCCATCTCCAACGCATGCGCTTTGCTCTCCAGAGCGCATGGACCCGCGATCAAAGACAGCGGCAAATCATTGCCGAAACGCACCGCGCCGGCCGTCACGGTCGAGTTGGGTTTCTGATCCACAGGTTCACGTCCTCGCGGCGGACCATGAAGGGACGCAACGCACCGGTCAACGGGCCTCGCGCGCGGCCACTTCGAATATCAGGACCGCACCCATGGCATCCCCCGGTCCGACCACTGTTGGATTCCCCGCGAAAATTCCCGCAATTCCAGCCTGCTCAGGCATCGCCTCCAGTGCGCTCGTGTCATCCGTCGCAAAGCGAAGGGCGGCCAGCCGGGGACCGGCCGATACATCGGGCGCCCTCACACCGAACCGGCGCGTAAAGGCGACAGGCGTCAGCATGTCGATCGTCCCGCGTGGCGTCGTGATCGTGAAGCCGTCATCGCTCGCGATCGGCGGCGCGCCGGCGAAGATTTCGAAAAAATGCGCCTGATGCCCCGGTCGTTCCGCCACGGCAACCAGGCCAATGATACCGGTCGCGCCATTGGCGTGACGCTGAAAAGCCGGGTTCCAGAAATTCTCGGGGTAATGCTGCTGGCACG
>DASSYU010000157.1:0-12147 GCA_035703125.1 Pseudolabrys sp.
TTTTGCAAAGTCTTCGATGAGACCGACCCCGCCGATCGACGGCGTCGGCAAAATCGCGCGGCCGTTGGTCTCGTTGTAGAGCGACACGTTGCCGGACACGACCGGAAAATCGAGCACCTTGCAGGCTTCGGCGATGCCGCGGATGCAGCCCACGAACTGACCCATGATCTCGGGTCGCTCGGGATTGCCGAAATTCAAATTGTCGGTGATGGCAAGCGGCTTCGCGCCGACGGCGGTCAGGTTTCGCCAGCATTCCGCCACTGCTTGCTTGCCGCCCTCGAATGGGTCGGCCTCGCAATAGCGCGGCGTCACATCGGTGGTGAGCGCGAGGCCTTTCGACCCCTCTTCGATGCGCACGACCGCAGCATCGCCGCCCGGACGCTGGACGGTATTGCCGAGAATGACGTGGTCATATTGTTCCCATACCCAGCGCTTGGAGCAGAGATCGGGAGCAGCGAGCAATCTTTCGAGCGCCTCGATCGTGTCGACGGGAGCCGTTACGCTTTCGGCATCGACGGCAGCTGGCTTCGCCGCGCTGACAAACGGACGCTTATACTCCGGAGCCTGGTCGCCAAGCTCCTTGATCGGCAGATCGGCCACGACGTCGCCGCCGTGGCGAACGATGAAACGCTTCGACGGCGTCGTCTCGCCGACCACCGCGAAATCGAGACCCCATTTGCGGAAGATTGCCTCGGCCTCTTTTTCCTTCTCCGGCTTGAGAACCATGAGCATGCGCTCCTGGCTCTCGGAGAGCATCATTTCGTAAGCGCTCATGCCCTCTTCACGGCATGGCACCCTGTCGAGGTCGAGCGTGACACCGAGATCGCCCTTGGCGCCCATTTCCACCGCCGAGCAGGTCAAGCCGGCGGCGCCCATGTCCTGGATAGCAATGACGCATCCCTTCTGCATGATCTCGAGACAGGCCTCGAGCAGCAGCTTTTCGGAGAACGGGTCGCCGACCTGAACGGTCGGGCGCTTGCCCTCCGAGTCTTCATCGAACTCCGCCGATGCCATGGAGGCGCCGTGGATTCCATCACGCCCTGTTTTCGAGCCGAGATAGACGATCGGCATACCGACGCCCGAGGCGGCGGCGTAGAAAATCTGGTCTTTTCGCGCGATTCCGACCGCCATGGCGTTGACCAGGCAGTTGCCGTCATAGCGCGAATGAAAGCGCACCGAGCCGCCGACTGTCGGAACGCCAAATGAGTTGCCGTAGCCGCCAATCCCCGCCACCACGCCCGACACCAGATGACGCGTTTTGGGATGCGAGGGTGCGCCGAACGACAGGGCGTTCAGGCAGGCGATCGGACGCGCGCCCATGGTGAATACATCGCGCAGGATGCCGCCGACCCCCGTCGCCGCCCCTTGATAAGGTTCGATGTAGCTCGGGTGATTGTGGCTCTCCATCTTGAACACGCAAGCAAGCCCGTCGCCGATGTCGATGACGCCGGCATTTTCGCCAGGTCCCTGGATGACCCACGGCCCCTTGGTCGGCAGCGTCCGCAGATGAACTTTCGATGATTTGTACGAGCAGTGCTCGTTCCACATGGCCGAGAAAATGCCGAGCTCGGTGAGTGACGGCTCGCGGCCGATGAGTTTCAGGATCCGGTCGTATTCGTCCAGCTTGAGGCCGTGCTCGGCGACAAGTTCAGGAGTAATGCGGACATCGTTCGGGATCACGATTACGCCGTGCGCTCCAATGCCTCGGCGAGCCCTGCAAATAACCCGCGCCCGTCGGTCGGGCCGATCACGACTTCGACGTGATTTTCCGGATGCGGCATCATGCCGAGCACATTGCCCCGCTCGTTCAGGATGCCGGCGATCGCGTTGATGGCTCCGTTGTGGTTCCAGTTCGGATCGATCATGCCGTCCGGCGAGGAATACCGGAACAGTACGCGCCCCTCGCCTTCCAGCCGAGCAATGGTTTCCCCGTCGGCAATGTAATTGCCCTCGCCATGCGCAACCGGCACGCGGACCACCTGGCCGGCATTGTAGCCGCGCGTGAATGGCGTGTCCGAGCGCTCGACGCGCAGATAGACGTCGCGGCAGATGAAGCGCAGGTTTTCATTGCGCATCAGGACGCCTGGCAATAGGCCGGCTTCGCACAAAATCTGAAAACCGTTGCAGACGCCGAGGACCAGTCCGCCTTTTGCGGCATAGGCGCGCACCGCGTCCATGATCGGGCTGCGCGCCGCGATCGCACCGCAGCGCAGGTAGTCGCCATAGGAAAAACCGCCCGGGATCACGACCAGATCGGTTCCAGCCGGGAGTTCCGTGTCGGCGTGCCAGACCATGGCCGGCTCTCGACCGGAGATCAGGCGCAGTGTGCGCGCCATATCGCGCTCGCGGTTGATGCCAGGAAAGACGAGGACCGCGGCCTTCATCCGAGCACGTCCAATTTGTAGTTCTCTATCACCGTGTTTGCGAGCAGCTTGTCGGCCGCCTGCTTGAGCAAGGCTTCGGCCTTGGCGCGATCGCTGCCGTCGATCTCAATATCGAAGACCTTGCCCTGGCGTACGCTGGAGACGCCCACAAGCCCCAGCGAGCGCAGCGCGCCTTCAATCGCCTTGCCCTGGGGATCGAGAATGCCGGACTTCAGGGTCACGGTAACGCGGGCTTTCATCATTTGGCTCAACGCAAACGGGGACCTCTCGGCCCCCGGTTACCACCCTTAAAGATTCGCCTCAATCCAACCAAAAGCGGGTATCCTCAGCCCTTCACCAGCACCGGTCCGGTGCCCTGCGGGCGCTCGCCTTCGCTCATGATGCCGAGGCGCTTGGCCACCTCGGTGTAGGCCTCGACCAGGCCGCCGAGATCGCGGCGGAAACGGTCCTTATCGAGCTTGTCGTTGGTCTTGATGTCCCACAGCCGGCAGCTGTCGGGGGAAATCTCGTCGGCCACAACGATGCGCATCACGTCATTTTCCCACAGCCGGCCCGTTTCCATCTTGAAGTCCACGAGACGGATTCCAACACCGAGGAAAAGCCCGGACAGGAAGTCGTTGACGCGGATGGCGAGCGCCATGATGTCGTCGATCTCCTGCGGCGAGGCCCACCCGAACGCAGTGATGTGCTCTTCCGATACCATCGGGTCGTTGAGCTTGTCGTTCTTGTAGTAGAACTCGATGATCGAGCGCGGCAGCTGTGTGCCCTCCTCGATGCCGAGGCGCTGCGCCAGCGAGCCGGCCGCTACATTTCGCACCACGACCTCGAGCGGGATGATCTCAACCTCCCGAATCAACTGCTCGCGCATGTTGAGGCGGCGGATGAAGTGCGTCGGCACCCCGATATCGTTGAGGTGCTGGAACACATATTCCGAGATTCGATTGTTCAGTACGCCCTTGCCCTCGATCACCTCATGCTTTTTGGCGTTGAAGGCGGTCGCGTCGTCCTTGAAGTGCTGAATCAGCGTTCCAGGCTCCGGGCCTTCATACAGGACCTTCGCCTTGCCCTCGTAAATGCGGCGACGGCGGCTCATGGGCGTGTACCGTGGTTTGTGAAAGTCCATCGGATTGCCGTGGCTCCTTGTTGTGCGACTTTGCAAGATCCGCGGCTGCGGGACCGGACTGAAAGTACTGGCCCCATTCTGGTCTTGGCCAGCGGTCCGGGCACAGAGGCAACCTAGCCGATCGGTCCGGGCAGCACAATCACGGCACGCCCACGTTTTCCACTCCGTATTTTCGCCGCAAAAGCACTGCCCGATGTTGCCTTGACGGTCTGTGGACGATATGCAAGGCCGAACTAAATTGCATGTGCATGCAATTTTACCGATGCAGTACGAGGGCGGCATGACGACATTCGACAAGCGCGAGGAAGGCTTCGAAAAGCAGTTCGCGCATGACGAGGAACTTCGCTTCAAGGCCATGGCCCGCCGTAACAAGATGCTTGGGCTCTGGGCGGCCGGCGTTCTCGGCAAAAGCGGCGCGGATGCGGAGGCTTATGCGAAGGACGTCGTGCTGGCCGACTTTGAAGAGGCCGGCGACAACGACGTCTTTGGCAAGGTGGTAAAAGATCTTCAGCCCAAAGGCATCACCGAGCAGCAAATCCGCGCGCAAATGACCGAATTGCTCGCGCAAGCCGTCGACCAGATCAAAAAGAGCGGCTGACGTGTCGGCTTTTGCCCTCGCCCGGCGCCTGCGCGCGGGGGAAACGGTCTACGCAGCCTGGTGCATGATGGGCTCGCCGATCGTTGCCGAGACCATCGCGCGCGAAGGTTTCTCCGCCGTCGTGCTCGATGCGCAGCACGGGTTGTGGGACACCGCCTCGATCATCACCGGCATCGGCGCCGTCAGCCACGCGGAGGCGACTCCGGTTGTCCGTATACCGCTCAACGATCTCGCATTGGTGTCACGCGCGCTGGATTTCGGCGCGGAAGCGATTATTGCGCCAATGATCAACAACGTCGATGACGCGCGCAGGTTCGCTGCGGCGGCTAAATACCCGCCCTCCGGCGAGCGCAGCTGGGGGCCGCTGCGCGCGATTGCACTACAGGCGCCGCGCACCGCGCCGGCGGACTACTTGCGCGAAGCGAACGAGGGCACGCTGACGTTGGCAATGATCGAGACTGCGACCGCGCTCGGCAATGTCGACAAGATCGCTGCGACGCCGGGCATCGATGGGCTGTTCGTCGGCCCTTACGATCTTGCGACGGCGCTGAGCGGCGGGAAAGCGCAGGACACACAGGCTCCGGAGGTCGAGCAGGCCATCGATAAAATCTGTGCCGCCGCGAAAGCGTCCGGGAAAATTCCCGGCATCTATTGCCGGGATACTGAAGGCGCGGTGGCAATGACAAAACGCGGCTTTCGGTTCGTTGTCGCGGGCAATGATAACACAACCCTGCGCGCGGCCACAGTTGCGCAATTGAAAGTACTGAAAGCCTAGCTACCGCCCGATCAGGTCGTGAAGCTGGTCGAGAACCTTGCCGGTGTCGTTTTCCACCTCGGCGGCCCTCACCTCGCACACTTTATAGCCGCGCTCCGCCAGATAGGCGCGCCTTTCGGCCCGGGCCCGCGCTGCGCCGTCGGTTTCTTTGGCCGGCGTCAGATCGATCACGCACTTGAGCGGAAACGACACGAAATCCGTGATGTGCGGACCAATCGGAACCTGACGCTTGAAACCGCGGCGCGCGAAGCGGCGGTCGTTCACGAGGGCCCGCCACAAAATCCGCTCGGCCTCGACCGGATTCCGGCGCAGAAGCCGCGCCAGCCCGCGCACCGGACCGCGTTCGCCCGGCACGCGGCCGCCGCCATGCTCCGCCAGGAGATCGCGTAGTTTCTGAGCCTCCACCGGGTCGAGCACGCCACCGCGCGCCGGCCCCTTACGGCCCTGCGCGATCGCATTGAGCACGCCATGCAGCGTGCGGATGTCCTGCTGGGTCGGCGCCATCCGTTGGAAGATGTTGCGCAGATTGACGCTCATCGTGCCGCGTTTCTCTTCGGGCCGAAAAAACTCGACCCGCTCAAGTTCGCTTTCGAGATCTGAAAAGAAGGCGTCGAGCTGCTGCTTCGGTGCGGGCGGCGATTTTTCCGGCATGGAGAACGGCAGATCGCCGCCTCCACTGCGCTTGAACCACTCGTACGCGACGATCACAACCGCCTGCGCCAGGTTCAGTGAAGCAAACGCGGGATTCACCGGCAGCGTAAGGATCCGGTCAGCCAGCGCGACCTCGTGATTTTCGAGACCGATGCGTTCCCGGCCGAATATGATCGCAACGGTCTCCCCACCCGCCACCCTCTGCGTCATTTCGGCCGCGGCCGCCTCCGCCGAAATCACCAATTTGGCCTGATCGTGATTGCGCGCGGTCGTCGCCACGACGAAACTGCAATCGCCGACTGCCTCGTTGAGATTCTCATAAAGCGTCGCGGCCTCCAGGATTCGATCGGCTCCGGCCGCCATCACGCGCGCCTTTTCGTTCGGCCATTTTTGCTGCGGCTTCACGAGCCGCAGGCGTGACAATCCGAAATTGGCCATTGCGCGCGCGGCCGCGCCGATGTTCTCGCCGAGCTGCGGCTCTACGAGAACGACCACGGGCGCCGGCGTCTCAATCCAGCGTTTGGTCTTGTCGGTTCCGGCGCCGGGCATTGTCGATTCGGTTGTCGCTGTTGGCGGAGTGTGGCAATGATTGCCGGTCTTTAAATCTCGTCCTGGCAACATGCCGCAATTGATATTGGGCGTCCATTCCGGGTCGCACGACGCCGCGGCCGCGGTCTTTGAGGACTATTCGCTCAAGGCGGCGGTTCATCTGGAACGCCTGACCCGCCGCAAGAGCGACGGCTCACGTCATCCTGACGCTGCAATCGATGAGGTGCTGTCGATTGCTGGCGCAACACGTCGCGATGTCGATGTCGTCACCTACAGCCGCAGCATGTTCCCCACCCGCTATTTCCGTCATTTGCACGGCGTGGAATGGCTGCGCGAGCAGTACCGCACTTATCTGCGCCGGCGGCCACGGCGCCAGCTGATGCCTGAGGTTTTCCGGCATCACACCACTGACGTCAGGGTCTTTCTGGACATCGATTCCTTCCAGCGCGATAGCGGTTTTCGTCCCGACGTCGTCACAAGTTTCTACAACCACCACGAGGGACACGCGCTACCCGCGCTTTTTTACAGTCCCTGGGACGATGCACTGATCGTGACGGCGGACGGTGGCGGCGACAACGTACATTACAGCCACCGTCATTTTGCCGCGGGCAGGCTCACGTCGCTTTATGGCGGCGACGACATGATTTTGAAGCCGGCCGAGGAAGACAGCCTCGGCAAGATGTATGGCTGGGCGACTAAGGCACTTGGATTCAAGCGCGTGCGTCACGAGGGCAAGGTGACAGGGCTGGCCGCCATGGGCGCGCCGGTGCGCGCCGACGAGCTGATGGCCCGCTATCGCGTCGACGACCAGGGGCGCGTGCATTCGGATCTCGGCGGCGATCGCGCGATCTTTGCGTTCATGCGCGCGCTGAAGCGCGGACTCAGCCGCGAGGACTATGCGGCCACAGTGCAGCAGGTGCTCGAAGACGTCATGCTGAAGTCCGTTCGTTCGGCAACTGCTCGAGAATAATCCGGCGCGGCATCTGGGCGTCTCCGGCGGCGTCTTCGCCAACGTCAAGCTGAACCGCTTGCTTGCGGAGACGCTCGACCTCGACGAGGTTTTCATATTCCCCGCCATGGGAGACGACGGGTTGCCGGTCGGCGGCGCCCTCGCCTGGCTACTGCAGCGCGACGGTCTTGCGCACTGGGCCGAGCAGCGTCGCGATCTCGGCGACCTTTACCTGGGGCGTGATTTTTCCGGCCGCGTCGACGCCGATTTTGATCGCGCGTCCGGCATCGTCCGCCTCCCCGACGCTCCCGTCGAAGAGACCGCGCGCCGTTTGAAGGCCGGCGAGATCGGCGCGATCTACACCCACCGCATGGAATTCGGCCCACGCGCTCTAGGCGCGCGCACCATTCTCGCAAATCCGGCGCGCCGCGAAACGCATGATCTGCTCAACACCCGGCTGGAACGTTCCGAGTTTATGCCATTCGCGCCGGTCATCCAGAGCGAGAAGGCCGCGAAAATTTTCGACGTCACAAGCGTCAATCGGCGCGCCTGCCGCTACATGACGATCGCCTGCGACGTGCGCCCTGAATGGCGCGATCGCATCCCGGCCGTGGTCCACGTCGACCACTCGGCGCGTCCGCAGATCATCGACCGCGCCGACAATCCGCTCTACCACGACATCCTCGGGGCATTTGAACGCGAGACCGGGTTACCGGTGCTGGTGAACACAAGTTTCAACGTCCACGAAGAGCCGATCGTCAATACGCCGGCCGAATGCATCAAGGCGTTGCGCGATGGCCGCATCGATTTTGCAGTAACGGACCGGGCGATTTACGTGCGGGGGCTCTAGAGCCCCGGCGGCTTTTGGCCGAGAAATCCGCGAAAATCGCGGCTTTCGTCTCCCGACTTTGGATGCTATAGGGGCGCGCGCCGGACGCTTTTTCCTCCTGTCCGTGCGACTTTCAAAAGGTTCTACCCGCAATGGCGAAGATCAAGGTGGCAAACCCCATCGTCGAAATGGACGGCGACGAGATGACGCGCATTATCTGGCAGTTGATCAAGGACAAGCTGATCCATCCCTATCTCGACATCGACCTTCTCTATTACGACCTCAGCGTCCAGAAACGCGACGAGACCGACGATCAGATCACCATCGACGCCGCAAACAAGACAAAGGAAGTCGGCGTCGCGGTGAAGTGCGCCACCATTACCCCGGACGAAGCCCGGGTGAAGGAATTCAACCTCAAGAAGATGTGGCGATCACCCAACGGCACGATCCGCAACATCATCGGCGGCGTGATTTTCCGGGAACCGATCATCTGCAAGAACGTGCCTCGCCTGGTGCCGGGCTGGACCCAGCCGATCGTGATCGGCCGCCATGCCTATGGCGACCAGTACCGCGCGACCGATATCCGCGTGCCGGAAAAAACGAAGCTGACCCTCAGCTACGTCGCCCCCGACGGCAAGAAGGTCGAGCACGAGGTGTTCGAGTTCCCCGGCTCCGGCGTCGCCATGGCGATGTACAACCTCGACGACTCGATCCGCGATTTCGCGCGCGCTTCGATGAATTACGCCCTGTCGCGCGGCTATCCGCTCTATCTGTCCACCAAGAACACCATCCTCAAGGTCTATGACGGCCGCTTCAAGGACATCTTCCAGGAGGTGTTCGACACTCAGTTCAAGGACAAATTTGCCGCAAAGAAGCTCACTTACGAGCACCGGCTGATCGACGACATGGTCGCGGCTGCCCTCAAGTGGTCCGGCGGCTATGTCTGGGCGTGCAAGAACTACGACGGTGACGTGCAGTCCGACATCGTGGCGCAGGGCTTCGGCTCGCTTGGCCTGATGACCTCGGTACTGATGACCCCTGACGGCAAGATCGTCGAATCTGAGGCTGCGCACGGCACGGTGACCCGCCACTATCGTGAGCATCAGAAGGGCAAAGAGACCTCGACCAACTCGATCGCGTCGATCTTCGCCTGGACACGCGGCCTCGCCCATCGCGCCAAGCTCGACAAGAATGACGCTTTGGCAAAGTTCGCAGCGACGCTCGAGAAGGTCTGCGTCGACACGGTGCAATCGGGCTTCATGACCAAGGACCTAGCGCTGCTGGTCGGTGCCGACCAGAAGTGGCTCTCGACCACCGGTTTCCTCGACAAGGTGGATGAGAACCTGAAGGGAGCGATGGCTTAGCGCAGTCATGACCGGGCTTAGTCCCGGCCATTTCGATTCAGAAAACGGTACTTACTTTATTTCTTCCTCCACGATATCGCCCCTGGGGCTCACCACCTCTCGGCCGACGCGCTTTTCCACCACGTCCTTGATGCGCGCGGCGATGCGCGGGTCGCGCTGCATCAGCGCGTGCAGGTCCTGCGCA
The DNA here is from genome assembly GCA_035703125.1 of Pseudolabrys sp. GTDB lineage: Bacteria > Pseudomonadota > Alphaproteobacteria > Rhizobiales > Xanthobacteraceae > Pseudolabrys. The sequence goes on from DASSYU010000157.1 coordinate 9,407, forward strand.
TCGAGCACCAGCAAATTGGCGCGGGCGAGCGCGGTAGCAGTCGCGGAGCGGCGGGCTCGGCGCAACACCGCCACTTCGCCGAAGAACTGGCCGACGCCGAGGTGCAGCGGTTCCTTCTTGCCCTTGATCGCGATCTCGACCTCGCCGGCGGCGATAAAATACATCGAATGGGCGGGGTCCCCGGCACGCACGATCACCTCGCCGGCTTCGGCGACCTGGGCGCGCAACAGCTCCATGACGTCGGAAATCTCCGAAGCGTCGAGCTCCGCAAACAGCGGGACCCGCGAGATCATTCCCCAGGTAACGATGAAGTTGCGCCGGTGGATTTCATCGGCGAAGGCAGTGGCGATGATGCCGACTGGCAGCGCCATCATCACAAGACCGACGAAAATGGTGCCGGTCGCGATCAACTTGCCGAGCGCCGTCACCGGAACCACGTCGCCATAGCCGATGGTGCCGATCGTCACGATCGCCCACCACAGCGCCTCGGGGATTGTACCGAGCTTGTCGGGCTGCACCTTGGCCTCGGCCAGGTGCATCATCGCCGCAGCCACCACCGCGCTGCCGAGCGTGATCACCAGGCAGCCGAACAGCGCACGGCGTTCGCGATAGAGCACGTCGAGCAGTGAACGCATTGCGGGCGAATAGCGCGCAAACTTGAAGAAGCGCACCAGGCGGAACACCAGTACAGTGCGTAGATCGGCGGGCAACAATATCGCAAACCAGAACGGCAGCACCGCGACGAGGTCGACGATGCCAGCCGGGCTGAGCGCGTATTTCAGCCTCGCCCGCCCCGGCGCTAAATGTTGATGCGGGCCGTGCTCGACGGCGCACCACAGCCGCAACCCGTATTCGATCGTAAAGGCGGTGAGCGAGACGTATTCGATCAGCGCGAACGCCGTCGCGTAACGTTCCTGATACTCGGGCATCGATTCGAGCGCGACCGCGATCAGGTTGATCACGATGAGCGCGACCAGCAGCCGGTCGACGGCGGTGCTGAGCCCGTCGCCGACCGGGCCCTGCTCGAGCACCTGGTAGACGCGCCGGCGAAGTGTCCTGACCCTGTCGCGTGCCATGCGGTCGCAACCCTGCTGGACTCGCAGCGATATTAGTACATTGTGGCGTCGGCGCCGCCTTGCGGTCGATCAAACGAAATTAATAGAGCCGGACCGCGGAAACAGGCGGCAAATGGCGTTCATCCGCTTTCTGCTTGAAGCGATCGAAGCGTAGCGTCAGCCGCCGAGCGCGTTCTCTATCGCCTTGAGCGCGGCCCCCGCCTTGGAGCCATCCGGCCCACCGGCCTGCGCCATGTCGGGGCGGCCACCACCGCCTTTGCCGCCGAGCGCCTCGGCGCCTTTCTTCACGAGCTCGACCGCATTGAAACGCTTGGTCAGGTCATCGGTGACGCCGACCACGATGCCGGCCTTGCCGTCCTCGGCGGTAGCGACGATGACGACCACGCCTGACCCGACCTGCTTCTTGCCCTCGTCGGCGAGGCTGCGCAGGTCCTTGAGCTCAACACCGGAGATCGCGCGCGCAAGCAACTTGACCCCATTGACCTGCCGCACGTCCGCAGCCTCCCCGGCCGTTTTCCCGCGGCCTCCCATGGCCAGCTTCTTTTTGGCCTCGGAGAGGTCACGTTCGAGTTTCTTTCGGTCATCCAAGAGCGTCCCGATGCGTCCGGGCATCTCCTCAAGCGGGACTTTAAGCTCCGCAGCCGCCGCTTTAACGACTTGAAGCTGTTTGTTAGCGGTTTTCCGGGCGGATTTTCCGGTCAAAGCCTCGATTCTGCGTACGCCGGCGGCCACCCCGGATTCCCCGACCAGCGAAACAAGCCCGATGTCGCCGGTCCGGCGCACATGGGTTCCGCCGCACAGTTCCACCGACCAGCCCATGGTGTTGCCGCTACCCTCGCCCATCGCCACCACCCGCACCTCGTCGCCGTACTTCTCGCCGAAAAGCGCGCGCGCACCGGATGCGATTGCATCATCGACCGCCATCAGGCGCGTCGTTACCGGCGCGTTCTGGAGAACGATGTCGTTGGCGATGTCTTCGACCCGCTCGATTTCCTCTGCCGACATCGGCTTCGGGTGCGAAAAATCGAACCGCAACCGGTCGGGCGCGACGAGCGAGCCTTTCTGCGCGACGTGGTCGCCGAGCACCTGGCGCAGCGCCTCGTGAAGCAGGTGTGTTGCCGAGTGGTTCTGACGAATTGCGCCGCGGCGCGCGTGATCGACATCCAGCAACAGCGGATCGCCGACTTTGATCGATCCCTGCTCCACCTTCACGACGTGAGCAAACAGATCGCTCGCTTTCTTTTGGGTATCGGACACGGCCAGCCGGATGCCTTCGCGGCGCATTTCACCGGTATCGCCGACCTGACCGCCACTCTCGCCATAGAACGGCGTCTGGTTCATCACCACGGCGCCGTTATCGCCCTTCCTGAGCTCGGGCACCTCCTTGCCGTCCTTCACCAGCGCCGCAACGATACCCTCGGCGGTCTCCGTCTCGTAGCCAAGGAATTCCGTGGCGCCGATTTTTTCGCGCAGGGTGAACCAGACCGTCTCCTGCGCCGCGTCGCCTGAACCCGCCCAAGACGCCCGCGCCTTCGCGCGCTGGCGCTCCATGGCGTCGGTGAAGGAGGCGATATCGACGGAAATTCCACGCGAACGCAGCGCATCCTGCGTGAGATCGAGCGGAAAGCCATAGGTGTCGTAGAGCGTGAACGCGGTGTCGCCGTC
>DASSYU010000162.1:0-3141 GCA_035703125.1 Pseudolabrys sp.
ACCGCGTATTCGGCGCCGCGATAAATCTCGGTGTGCCCCTTTTGCCGTCCGTAACCTTTCACCTCGGACACGGTCATGCCGTGTATGCCGATGCGGGTAAGGGCGTCGCGCACTTCATCGAGCTTGAAGGGCTTTATGACGGCGATGACGAGCTTCATGGCTTGGCTTCCCCCGGCGCGCCTGTGGGCGCAATTCTTGATTTGCTCACGACCCACCGATCCGGTGGACTGAAACATGAGCGCGAAAGACCGCTCCAGTCAGAACCGGCTCGGGCTTGCTGCGTAGGCTAACGGCAGGCGGCCTAAAGATTAAGCGGTTAAGTTGCTGTACCCACAGGCAGACGCCCACGTTGCAGGCAAACTAGGGCAGTATTACTGTCTCATCGGCGGAGAACGTGCCGCCAGACCACGTTCGGCAATAAGCCTAGGCAGCAAGGCGCTCACCTGTCGCGCCGTCATTCCGGGCTTGATGCGCTCGTCATAGAGCAATGTCAGCAGCGATCGGTCATAGACCGAGAGGTAGCCGACCATCCGTTTCTGATTGAGCGTGGTCCAGGGATTGCGCTGATCGTGGTTCGACAGCCCAAATGCGTGAAGCAATTCGTGGTAGGCGCAATCAAGGAAAACGTCGTCGCCCTTGTCTACGATAATGAATGATACCGAGCGTACGATTGCTCCATCGGTGGTCGATTTGACGCTGGTCATGCACTGCGGATCGGTGCGAGCAACGAAGGTCTTGGCGACTTTGGCGCCGAATGCAAGCTGCAGCGCTGATTGAAAGTCCCTTTCGTCGATTAGCCGCAATTCCACATCCGCCTCGGTGGCTGAGGTTTCTCTGAGCTGGAGGTTTGGCACCACGCGCGCGTAGTCGGCAATGACGCGCGACATCGCGATCATCCGATCAACACTGCCCCCGCCGAAAACACGCACATGGATCGGACGTTCGAAACGGCGGATACCCAGCGGCCGGATGCCGATGCGCAAGTCGGAGCCAAAGGCGAGCGCAAGAAAGCCCCTCTCGAGCTCGGCGGCTGTGAAATTGGTGTATTGCGGCGGAGCATCCTGCGGGGCGCCGGCCGGGGCCAGCTGCTTGTCCGATGCGGAAAAGGCAGGCACTGACACCGCAATCAAAGTTACGCAGATCGTTATCAACCGCCACATTGTCCGCTTCAGGTCTCCCGGCGCTGGCGTACCAGCCCTTCTTGGGCGACCGAGGCGACCAGCGTCCCGTCGCGCTTGAATATGAGTCCGCGCGCATAGCCACGCGAGCCATGCAGGTTCGGAGAATCCTGTGCGTAAAGCAGCCAGTCGTCGGCGCGGAACGGCCGATGCAGCCACAATGCGTGATCGAGGCTGGCGGCCATGAATTCCTTTTCAAATAACGTGCGACCGTGCGGCGCGAGCGCAGTATCGAGCAGCATCATATCGGACGCATAAGCCAGCACGCACTGATGAATGGCAGGAAGATCCGGCAGCTTGCCGGTTGTGCGGATCCAGATATTGAAATGTCCGCCAGGAATTTTTTTGCCGAGATAGCGCTCGAATTCGACCGGGCGCAATTCGATCGGCCTGTCGCGCTCGTAATATCGGCGAACCGGGTCCGGCATCGTCGGCAGCAGTTTCTCACGCATGTCGGTGTCGCTTGGCAAATTTTCCGGTGGCGGCACCTCCGGCATCTTGGCCTGATGATTGAGGCCGGGCTCGTCGGCGTGAAATGACACCGCCATGGAAAAAATCGGATGACCATGCTGGCGCGCGGTGACGCGGCGCGTCGTGAAACTCTTGCCATCACGGATGCGGTCTACGTCATAAATGATCGGAACTTTTGGATCGCCCGGCAGCAGGAAGTAGGCGTGCATCGAGTGCGGCGGTCGGCTGGCATCAACGGTGCGCACCGCCGCGACGAGAGCCTGCCCGATCACCTGACCACCAAAGACCCGCTGCCAGCCGACCTGCGGCGAGCGGCCGCGGAACAGGTTCACTTCGAGCGGTTCGAGATCGAGGATATTGAGCAGGTCTTGTACGGCGGACGACATGAGAAAGCCCGAAATGGTCAAAGGGTGCCATCAACCTGCTATGCTGCGGCTGGATTTACAAGGAATGCACGATGAATAAGCGCCAAGGTCATCAAGCCGAGGTTGTCGTCGGCGGGGCCGGTTTTGCCGGTTTGGCGCTCGCAATCGCGCTGCGGCAGGGGCTGGGCGATCCATTCACGGTGACGGTTGCCGACCCGGCGCTGGCGCATGCCCGCTCGAAGGATCCGCGTGCGTCCGCAATCGCTGCGGCCGCCCGCCGTTTGTTTGAGGCCATCGGGGTGTGGGGCGCGGTGGCGGAGAATGCGCAACCGATCCTCGACATGGTCGTCACGGATTCGAAGCTCGATGACGTGGCGCGCCCGGCGTTTCTGACTTTCGGCGGCGAGGTGGAAGAGGGCGAACCATTCGCGCATATGATCGAGAATCGTCATCTGGTTGACGCGCTCGCGGAAAAAGCAAAATCGCTCGGCGTTGAACTGTGGGCGACGCCGGTCGCAGGCTTTGCCGCCGGCGCAAATGCGACCGAGGTGCAGTTCGCCGACGGCGAATCCATCACGGCGCGCCTCCTGGTCGGCGCCGACGGCGCGCGCTCCCTGATCCGCGAGCGGGCCGGGATCGCCACGCATGGATGGAACTACGATCAGTCCGCAATCGTCACGACGGTTGCGCATGAGCGCGAGCACAATGGCCGTGCCGAGGAGCACTTTTTGCCGGCGGGACCTTTCGCGATCCTGCCGCTCACGGGCAGGCGCTGCTCGATCGTGTGGACCGAGACCTCCGGCGAAGCCGATCGCATTGTCGCGCTGCCGGACAGTGAATTTCACGGCGAACTCGAGAAACGCTTCGGCTTGCAGCTCGGTGATATTGAAGTCGTCGGGCCGCGGCGTGCGTTTCCGCTCGGCCTGTTCACAGCGCGTACATTCATCGGCGAGCGGCTGGCACTGGTCGGAGACGCCGCTCACATTATCCATCCCATCGCGGGGCAGGGACTCAATATGGGCCTGCGCGACGTTGCGGCGCTTGCCGAAGCCATCGCCGATGCGGCGCGCCTCGGGCTCGATCCAGGCGGATCTGAAGTGCTCGAGCGATATCAACGCTGGCGGCGC
>DASSYU010000180.1:0-10892 GCA_035703125.1 Pseudolabrys sp.
GAGACGCTGGATGCGCGCGCGAAGACCGGCGCGATCACGGCCTATATCGGATTCGATTGCACCGCAGCGTCGCTGCATGTCGGCTCGCTGCTGCCGATCATGATGCTCTACTGGTTGCAGCAGACCGGGCACCGGCCGATAGCCCTGATGGGTGGCGGCACGACACGCGTCGGAGATCCATCGGGAAAAGACGAAAGCCGCCGGATCCTAACCGACGAGATGATCAACGAAAATCTCGTCGGTATCCGGGCGATCTTCTCCAAATTCCTGAAATTCGAAGGCGCCGGCGGCAATGCCCTCATGTCGAACAACGCCGATTGGCTGAACAAGCTCGACTACATCGATTTCTTGCGCGATGTGGGCCGGCACTTTTCGGTTAACCGGATGCTCTCGTTCGACTCGGTCAAGTTGCGTCTCGATCGCCACCAGGAACTGTCGTTTCTTGAATTCAACTATATGGTTCTGCAAGCCTACGACTTCGTTGAGTTGAACAAGCGGCACGGCTGCATTCTGCAGATGGGCGGCTCCGACCAATGGGGCAATATCGTCAACGGTATCGATCTTGGCCGCCGCATGCTGAACGCACAGCTGTTTGCCCTGACCGCACCTCTGATCACGGCGTCGTCCGGCGCCAAGATGGGCAAGACCGCAGCCGGTGCGGTGTGGCTCAACGCCGATCAGGTGAGTCCGTACGACTATTGGCAATACTGGCGTAATACCGAGGACGGCGACGTCGTTCGCTTCCTCAAACTCTTCACCGTTTTGCCGATGAATGAGATTGCGCGCCTTGCCTCGCTCAAAGGCAACGAGATCAACGACGCGAAGAAGATCCTCGCCACCGAAGCAACCGTGCTGGTGCATGGCCGCACCGCCGCCGATCAGGCGGCAGAGACGGCGCGGAAGACCTTTGAGGAAGGCGCCACATCCTTGTCCCTGCCGACAATACTGGTTTCGCAAAAGGATCTGTCGGCCGGTATTGGCGTGCTCAACGCCTTCGTGCTGGCCGGCCTTGCAGCATCGAATGGCGAGGTCCGGCGCGCGATCGGAAACGGCGCGGTCGCCGTCAATGACGCCCGTATCTCAAGCGACAAGCACGTGATCTCCAGCACGGACATCACGCCGGATGGCGTCATCAAGCTGTCACTTGGCAAAAAACAGCATGTGCTGCTGAAACCGCACTAATTAGCGCGAAGGCGGAATAAAGTTTTGGTCGTACGCTCCCGGAGACGGAGTGAACTTCGGATCAAATGTCCCCGGCGACGGAACAAATTTTCGAAGCAGGCCGGGCGCCATCGCACTGACCGGATTGACCGTAATCCTTGGCGCTCCGGGCGGGCCGACCGCTTCGTAGTTGATGCCGAGCAAACCCTCTTTGTTGCCGGCACCAAGGAACAGGCCGACGATCGGAATCTGCCCGAACATATTGTTGAGTCCGTAGAACGGAACGAACGTGCCCCGAAGGTGAACTTCGTCTCTCGCGTAATCAACGTTTCCTTCGACGGTCGCGCCGACCAGAGGGCCGCGCACGATCCCGTCTCGAATGGCCATCTTGCCGGGAAAGCGCGTAAACTCGGAGCGCATTTCGCTGAAGTCGACGCCGGAGGTTGCGGGGCCACCGGGTGAATTCGGAGCACCGGATACAATCCTGTCCAACGTCGGTTCGCCGCGCACCACGAACCTGCGGATATAAAGAGTGCCAGCTTGCGGCGATTGCTCCTGGGTCGGCGGGTCCATCGCCAGCCACATCTGACCGCCATACATGCGCGGATACATATCCGTGAACCGGAACAGCGCACCCGCATCATCCGTCTCAAAATAGATGACCTGGTGATTGTCGCGCGAACGTACGCGCAGGTCGCCATTGAATGGCGTGTCACGGCCGATCTTGCTGGCCATGCCGAAGCTGCGGATGTGGCCTCCGCGGCGCGAAACCTTTAAATCCAGGCCGCGCAAGGTCTCGCCGTTGTGGCCGGCGACCGTGCCGACTTTTACCTCCAGGTCCAGATCCATCAGCTTTTGCCGGCTCTTATCCGTCAACGAGCCGGCCAGTGACGACTTCACAAAATGTCGCCCGTCATAGATGTCGCCGCGCATGGAGACATGCAGCACGCCGTCGGAGGTGCGGTCGGCCTTGAGCGCCACCCTGTCGCCGTCGGACAGCGCGAATACCGGAAAATTGGCTGAAACGATTTCGTTCGTCGAACTATCGAGTTCAACCGAACCGCGGATCGTGGTCCCCGAACCGTCAATGCTCAGGTCGTCGATGCGGACGCTCTTGGCGGTCTTGAGCATCTTGTAGCCTGCCCGTGCGGGCCGGCCGGCCGGTTTTGTCCAGCCAGGAAAGAGATTGTCGATTTTTACGGGGGTGAGATCGGCTTCGACGGTCAAGCTTTCGTCTTTCCCGCCATCATTGATTTTGCCGACGACCTTGATCGGGATGGCCCCGGTGATCGCGTTGCCGATATCCATTCCAAGCCGGCGACGCGCCGCATCATCAATAACCGACTGCATGCGAAATTCGGCGTCCGCATCCCCTTTTTGCTTTCGCAGATCAATGAATGCGGGCATGCCATTGACCTTGGCATCGCCTTTGATCTGATACCCATCCCCCGACGCCGCAACCTTGAGCGTCGACGCCTCGAGCCTCTGACCGAGCAACATTTTATCGGCGGCGAAGTTCGTCAGATCGGCGTTGATTGTGTACGAATACGAGTCGTCCGACATCGTTCGTGCGAGCGCCAGCTTTACGGCAACCTGTGCCGTGATTGTGCCGCGGGTGGATGCAGGGTCGAGCGATAGTCCGGCCATGTCACGCAAACCCTCGCTGGAGAGGAGCACCACGGCTGCCGGCACAGAGCCGTCGATCCGGAAATTCGCCCGCGCAGGTGCTGGCTTGGGATGGGTGTCAGGCACCTCGAAAACGCCGCCGGCAACATTGAGTCTGCGCCCCGGAGCAACCTCAACCGTTCCGCGCCCAACATTGACGGTTGCCGCGCGACCCCTGATCCGCAAGGTCAAGTCGGCATCGCGAATGGCCGGCAGGCTCGCGATCGGACGCAAGGTCGTGCCACTTGTCTCAATGTCGACCGAGAGGCCATCGTCGGGCATCGGCGGCCCCTCGTGCCTGAAGTTAGCTGCCGCCGCATTGCCTGCGATGACAATGCGCTCAACCATCCCGTCCGAAATATGCGTCTCGACCCACGAACGCACGTCGGCCGCCGCAAAGATAGGCCAAATGCGCTTCAGCGCATAAACAGGCATGCGCGTGCCCGCGACGCCGAAAGCAAGATGCGGCTCCTTGCCGCTATAGTCCAAGCGGCCTGTAAGTGCGAGGCCGATATTGTGTGATGCGCGCGTATCAATTCGACTGACATCGCCCTGCTCGAGGTCGATCCGCTTGCGGTTCGTATCGACCTTCAGGCGCATAGCCACTCGGTTGAGCGCTACACCCTCATCGTCGCCCGGAGCAAAAATAACCGGATCAATGACGGAATCACCGCGCGTAAGATTGATCAGCCATACCCCAGGTTGCTCCTGAGGTGCGTCCAGGGTCGCACGCATGGTGAATTGATTGCCGCCCGACTGAACCTGAAACGGAACAACTAGACTGCGGCGGCGATTGTCCCAAGTGAATCTGACGTCCGCCCGATCGATGGGGAGATTGACTTTGTCGTTGTTTCTGTCGAGGACTGTTCCCTTCTCGGAAAACAATTGGCCCTGAACGACCTGTGGCGTTCCGTCCGCCAAAACGTCAGCACGCACGCTCGCCGACACCGGAAGGTCGATATCGAAATTTTCGGTATTGAGTCGCAGCGCGAGTAGAATGTCACGCATCGAAACCTTGCGCGCCTCGATACCGACCGCGCGCACGCCGTCCGTCAGCGGACGCATCGCGGCGCTCAGCACCCAGGGCCGTTCGGGGTTGTCGGACTCAAGCCGAAAGATGACTCCGCCCCCTCGTGGCCGAGTCAGGCTCGCGTTGATGGCGTCAAATGTCCAACGCTTGCCGTTGCGTCGATCGTCAACAACTAGGTTGCCGTTTTTCAGGCCCAACTCACGCAGATCGTGACCGTCGAGTCCGGTCTGTCCGAGTGCATCGATCCACGCCATGATTCCTGCGAGCTTCTCGAATTCTGCGTGCAAGGCGCCCTGCGGATTGGCGGAAGCAGCGGGCTGATCGGTGGGCGATATATTGCTGTTTGCCGTGGCGGTGGCGATTGGCCGCTTGTCGGCCCCGGCAAAAACGGTCAGCCGTCCATCGGTTTCGATACGGACCGCCATTTCCGCTCCGACAAGATTGAGACTCTGGGCGCGAAGCTGGCCGACGAACAAACTTCTGCCCGAGAGGCCGACCTCGGCTTTCGGGGCGCTTGCGACAATTGTCCCGTCGGTATCGCGCACCACAATGTCACGGAGCCTGAGTGACGTACTGCCCTTTTCGTCGCGCTCAAGCTGGGTGCCTCCGACGACGACCGTGTGAGTGCCGCCGAAATTTTCCTCGATCGCCGCTTTAAGCCACGGGGTGGCCAGATCGAGCTCAATCGGACCGCTCGACAGACGCCACCACAGGCCGAGGATTCCAACGATAGCCAAGGAGACGCAAATCGCTGCACCGAGCAGCAGACGCCGCACGAGCGGTCTCCGAAACAGATTGGAAACGGTATAGCGCAGACCAAACCACGGCCGTAGAGCCAAGCGATGCATTACACGGTGGCGATGCGGCACGCGGTTCACCGCGACAGCATGGTGAGCTCGATGTCCGCGCTGGTGTTCGCCGCCTAGCATGCGTTAGGTCACACCCCTTGTCTGACGCAGCGCGCGTAAAGCAATGCCGGGCAGGCAATTGGCCGCTGCGGCCTCCGGCGCATGTATATGGAACCTGTTGCGCCCTTCCGACGCAAATGGCATTTGCGACATTGACCGCTCGAAAACGACGAAAGGAAGGCACATGGGCCGCGAACTTATTGCGGGTGCGAAGGCTCCACCTTTCACCCTCAGCAGAGACGGTGGCGGCAAGGTTTCATTGAGTGATTTCAAGGGAGGCAAGCTCGTCCTCTACTTCTATCCCAAGGTCGATACACCCGGTTGCACAAAGGAGGCGATGGAGTTCTCCCGCCTGCGCGCTGATTTTGCCAAGGCCGGCACCTCCATTCTCGGCGTTTCAGCAGATCCGGTGACAGCACAGGACAAATTCAAAGCCAAGTATCGCCTGTCCATCGCACTAGGTTCCGACGAGACCAAGGATATGCTGACCGCGTATGGCGCCTGGGGTGAGAAGTCGATGTACGGGCGCAAATTTATGGGCGTCCTGCGGAAGACATTCCTAATTGGCGCGGACGGCCGCATCGTCCAGATTTGGCCGAAAGTTCGCGTGCCTGGGCATGCCCAAGACGTTTTGCTGGCTGCACGCAATGCGTAATCCTCAGCAATCGCTGAAGAATCCTAGCGATAACTTATTCCGATTACCGGTTTCTTAACCATATCCGATTGATTATCGGCTCCGTCTGCCAGCGGCTTCCACGGCTGCGCGGAGTTTTGATGTCCATTCGTTTTCAACGTATCATCCGATTTCCGAACAAGGCACGCGCCACGCGCATCCGCTGGGGCAATGTCGCGCCATATCCAGCGCAGCACGCTCACGCATGCCGGCCACCAGACCGGGCCTGTCGCGCTCTGGATCGTCGTCGGAGCGCTGGTGGTGATGGGTGTCTGGTCGATTGCAACCGGCACCTATTTCGCGTTTCGGGAAAACGTGCTCACGCGGCTGATCGGCCTCCAGGCCGAGATGCAGTTTGCCTACGAGGACCGCATCGCTGAGTTGCGCGCGCAGGACTGATCGGGTCATGAGCCGTCAGTTTCTCGATCAGGAGCAGTTCCAGCAGAAGCTCAATACCCTGTTGCAACGGCAATCCACCCTTGAGCAACGCACCAAGTCTCTCGGCGGCGAAACATTGACGACCGGCACATCAAGCCTCGCGCGTCGCGCCGCCTGGAGCGGCAGAAAGAACGCCTAGACCGTCACCAATCAACGATACGGTATCTTTGCTGTCCCCCCGATCGTGAGGCGCGGCTTCATTCGCGCGAGCTTCCTGCGACGGCGGCCCAGCTCGCAGAACGCTCGACCAGCGGTGGGCTCACCGGCGTGCTTGCGCGCATTTCGTTATCGCTGGACAAGGTCGAGCAAACGCAAGCGGCATCGCTCACGAATCTTGAAGAGCATATCGATACGAAGACGTGCCGCATGCGAAGTGTGCTCGCGGACCTCGGGGTCGATCTGGCCAGATCGCGGGGCGATGGCCAATCGGCGGGCCGTTCGTTCCGGTGAAACCGCCACCGGCCGGCGCCAGCGCTTTCGAACATCAGCTTTATCGCGTAAACGTCGCTCGTGCGCAGATCGACCGCTACACACATACTTTGGTCGCTGTGCCGGTGCGCAAGCCAATCATCGGTGAGGTCGACATGAGCTCGCCGTTCGGCATGCGCATGGACCCATTTCTGGGCCGTCCTGCCGTCCATACTCGCCGGGCGTAAGGGCGGTTACGGCAACATGGTGGAAATCAATCACGGCAACGGTCTCGCGAGCCGTTACGGGCACCTGTCGCAGATTGGCGTCAAGGTCGGTCAATTCGTCCGCATCGGTGAGACCATCGGCAGGATCGGCTCGACGGGGCGCTCGACTGGCCCCATCTTCACTATGAGACACGGGTTAACGGCGAAGCCGTCGATCCGCAGAAATTCCTGCGTGCAGGCCTAAGGCTCGGCGAAATCTGATACCGACTGCGACTATTCGACGTCCTCGACCTGGTCAGGCCCACCGCCGAATGCCTTCTGGGCCAGCGCCGCCTGCATGAATTCATCAAGATCGCCGTCGAGCACACCAGCCGTGTTCGACGTCGACACGCCGGTTCGAAGATCTTTCACCATCTGATAGGGCTGAAGCACGTAAGAGCGGATCTGGTGGCCCCAACCGATGTCGGTCTTGGCCGCCTGCTCGGCCGCCGCTTTCTCCTCGCGCTTCTTCATCTCGACCTCGAACAGCTTCGCACGCAACATGTCCCATGCCATGGCGCGATTGCGATGTTGTGACCGGTCGTTCTGGCACTTCACCACGATATTGGTGGGGATATGCGTGAGACGCACCGCAGACTCGGTCTTGTTCACGTGCTGACCACCCGCACCACCCGACCGCATCACATCGGTGCGCACGTCGCTTTCCTTGATGTCGATCTTGATCCGGTCGTCGACTACCGGATAAACGGTGACGCTGGCAAACGATGTGTGGCGCCGCGCGTTCGAATCGAACGGCGAGATGCGGACCAGGCGATGCACGCCGTTCTCGCTCTTGAGCCATCCATAAGCATTGTGGCCCTTCACCACGACAGTTGCCGACTTGATACCGGCGCCCTCGCCTTCCGTCTCTTCAATCCATTCGACCTTGTATCCGTGCGCTTCGGCCCAGCGCACGTACATGCGCATGAGCATGCTCGCCCAGTCCTGACTCTCAGTGCCGCCGGCGCCGGCATGCACCTCGAGATAGCAGTCATTGGCATCGGCCTCGCCGGACAAGAGCGCTTCCAGCTCGCGTCGAGCCACCTCGACTTTCAGGCGCTTGAGCGCGGCCTCCGCCTCGCCGACGGTCTTGTCGTCCTTTTCCGCCTCACCGAGCTCGATGAGCGTGAGCTGATCCTCGAGCTCCTGCTCGATACGGCCAATCGCCTTGAGCTGATCGTCCAGCGCGTCACGCTCGCGCATCACGCGTTGCGCCCGCACCTGATCGTTCCAGAGATTGGGGTCTTCCGATTCTTTGTTCAGTTCGGCGAGGCGTCGAATCGCGGTGTCGACGTCAAAGATGCCTCCTCAGCAGCCGCACGGACTGCTTGATTTCCTCGACCAGGTTCTGAGTTTCCGCGCGCATCGATTCGTTCCTCACCGCAATTGTTCCGCATGTAGCGTCCCTGAACTTGTGCTGCAACCCTCAGGGCACGACGTCGTGCGCCGCATACGTGGGTGTTGCAATGGGAAAGCCCCGGCGCTTCCGGCCGGGGCTTTCGTCAAGACGGACATCGTTCAGTACAGGCCGCCGGTGCCCGACCGAACAGCCCGATCGGCATCGGGACTCACGCCGACGCCCCAAGGCCGCTCGACATCCCTGCCATCGCCGCTTCCAACTACAGAGTAGCCATCCGATGGTGGCGCTGTGCCGGGCTTGAAGGCTTCGAGAACCGCCCGCGCGGTTTCTGGACCTGCCCGTGCTCCCGTCTTCACGTCGACGCGAATGAGCTTGATGCCGGGCGGAACGCGGAACGGGACGGCCGGCTTGTCGGCAAGCGCGACTTTCAGGAAGTCCTTCACGATCGGCGCGGCAAGGTGACCGCCGGTCGCCCCGCGCCCGATGTGACGCGGTTTGTCGTAACCCATGTAAACTCCGACGACGATGTCCGGCGTGAAACCGATGAACCAGGCGTCTTTTTCGTCATTCGTGGTACCGGTCTTGCCCGCCACCGGTCGTCCGACGTCACGGACAACGGTCGCCGTGCCGCGCTGGACGACACCCTCCATCATCGATGTGATCTGGTAGGCCGTCATCGGGTCGAGCACCTGCTGCCGCCTGTCGACCAGGGAGGGCTCAGGTTGATTTTCCCACTTCTTGACGTCGCAGCCGATGCACTCGCGCTCGTCGTGCTTGTACACCGTGTGCCCGTAACGATCCTGGATGCGGTCGACGAGCGTTGGCTTGATGCGCCTGCCGCCGTTGTCGAACATTCCATAGGCCGTCACCATGCGCAGCAGTGTCGTTTCGCCGGCGCCCAAAGAGAATGAAAGGTATGGGGGCAAATCGTCATAGACGCCAAAACGCTTGGCATAGTCGGCAATCAGCGGCATGCCGATGTCCTGCGCCAAACGCACCGTCATCACGTTACGAGAATGTTCGAGACCGAAACGCAGCGTAGATGGCCCGTAGAATTTCCCTTCATAATTTTCCGGCCGCCAGACGCCGATGCCGGGACCTTGATCGATCTCAAGCGGTGCATCGAGCACGATGGTCGATGGGGTATAGCCGTTGTCCAACGCAGCGGCATAGACAAACGGCTTGAATGACGAGCCCGGTTGCCGGAGCGCCTGCGTCGCGCGGTTGAACTGGCTCTGATCGAAGGAGAAGCCGCCGACCATGGCGAGCACGCGACCGGTCAATGGATCCTCGACGACCATCGCCCCGGAAATTTCCGGCACCTGCCGCAAGCTGAACTGACCTTCAGTCTTCGCAGGCTCGACGTAGACGACATCGCCGGGGCTAACGACTTGGCTGACTTTCGTCGGGACCTTCCCGCTGGTCTTCGCCCATTTCAGGCCATCGAGCGGCACAATACCGACAGTGCGCTCCTTGCTGACAAAGCCGCCAGGCTCACGTCCGGGCTGCAGCCCAATGCGGGCCGACTGATCACTGACCTCCAGCACCACGGCAAGCCGCCACGGCGCAACGTCGGACAAGGCTTTGATTTCGGCAAGCTTGACGCCCCAGTCTCCGGCGATGTCGACCTTGGTCACCGGCCCGCGCCAACCTTGCGTCTGGTCAAAGCGCACCAAGCCGTCGATCATGGTCTTGCGCGCCAGGACTTGCAGCTTCGGATCAAGCGACGTACGAACCGACAGTCCGCCTTCATATAATTTCTTTTCTCCGTAGCGTTCATAAAGCTCTCGCCGCACTTCCTCGGCGAAATATTCGCCGGCAAAGGTATGCGCGCTTGTCGACTTGCTCGTGACGCCGAGCGGCGAGCGCTTCGCCTTTTCCACATCGGCGGTCTTCACAAAGCCGGCCTCCGCCATACGATCGAGCACCCAATTGCGACGCTCGATTGCGCGCTCTCGTTGCCGGAATGGGTGATAGTTATTTGGCGCCTTGGGCAAGGACGCGAGGTAGGCTGCCTCTGGGACTGTCAGCTCGTTCACCGCTTTGTCGAAATAGACGAGCGATGCTGCCGCGATTCCGTAAGCGCCCAGGCCGAGATAAATCTCGTTCAGGTAAAGCTCGAGGATCTTGTCCTTGCTGTAGGTCCGCTCGATCTTCAGCGCGAGCAGCGCCTCCTTCATCTTGCGCGCGATGGAGAGTTCGTTTGTCAGCAGGAAGTTCTTGGCAACCTGCTGTGTGATCGTTGAAGCCCCCTGTGGCCGCCGGCTTGAGCCATAGTTCTGAAGATAGCTGACCGCAGCGCGCGCGATGCCGGTGAAATCCAAACCGCCGTGTTCGTAAAAATTCTTGTCCTCGGCGGCGAGGAACGCATTGATCACCATCTTGGGGACCGCCTGGATGGGGGTGTAGAGCCGCCGCTCGCGCGCGTATTCTGCGACCAGCGAGCCATCGGCGGCGTGCACACGCGTCATCACCGGCGGCTCGTAATCCTGCAGCTGAGAGTAATCCGGCAGGTCCTTGGAAAAATGCCACAGGAGACCGGCGGCCGCCGCCACACCCACCACGAACAAGATGGTGCCAGCCGCGAACAGAAAGCCGAAGAAGCGCAGCAAGAGCTTCATGATCAAATGATCCTGCGTCGTCGCTGATATTTTATCACTGCCAGCCCGTTCATGCCCGGCAAGGGGCCATCGCCCTGTGTTTGCTGGGTTTTATGTTGAAACTGAGGCCGGGCGCCCATCTAGCGACGCCCTCCGCCGGCTCCCGCCACACGCGGCGTAAAGAAGGTCTCGACCGCCTTAACCACGGCCTGGGCTGTGCGCGCCCGCCAGGCTGGCGAATTGAGCTGCTTGAGGTCGTCTTTCGTCGACATGTAACCAAGTTCGATGAGCACCGAGGGTACATCCGGAGCTGTTAACACTTTAAATCCGGCCGACTTCAGCGGGTGCTTGTGCATGCGAGCCGCACTCTTGAGCTCATCAAC
>DASSYU010000349.1:0-2552 GCA_035703125.1 Pseudolabrys sp.
TAATCATGAGACCTTCAGTCCCATATTGATGAAGGTCAAACGACGGTCATCGGCATCCCGAACCTATTTCTTCTTACCGCCGGCGTCGAACTGCTTGAGGTAGGCCCAAAGGTCGCCTGCCTCCTTTTCATTCTTGATGCCGGGGAAGATCATCTTGGTGTTCGGGATCTTGGCGCGCGGATCCTTGATGTAGTCCTTAAAAGTTGCCTCACTCCAGCTGATGCCGGAATTCTTGTTGGAGTCTGAATAGTTGTAGTCGGGCGCGCTGCCGGAATGGCGGCCGTCGAGGCCATTGAGCTCGGGCCCGACCTTATTCTTTGCGCCTTCGCCAACCGCGTGGCACGGCAGGCACTTTTTGAACGACTGCTCGCCTGCGGCCACATCCTCCGCGTGCACAACCTGAATCATTGCGGTCACGAGAATGGCCGCCCCCAATACCGACTTCATCTCTCTTGCTCCCGTTCTCAGTTTGGCAGCAGCCCCACGAGGAAAAACGCCCGTGCCGCTACCCCGGTTTCCATTGGTTTTTGCCAGCCCTATGTGTAAGCCGTCAAATGGCTGATATCGTTGTTTGGACATGACGGAGTTGCATGGATGTCGGTGCGTATGCCCGAACTCGATGCCGAAATCCTGGGGCGCCGCGACCGCATCGTGGCTGCCTTGCGCAGCATTGTGCCCGGCGAGGGGGTCATCGCGGGCGAGCGCGAGATGAGGCCCTATGAAACCGACGGCCTGACCGCCTACCGGCAGCTTCCCATGGTCGTCGTGCTGCCGGAAACCACTCAGCAAGTCGCCGAGGTGCTTCGGTATTGCCACGATGAGGGCATCAAGGTGGTCCCGCGCGGAGCCGGCACGTCACTGTCTGGTGGCGCGTTGCCGCTCGGAGACGGCGTGCTGCTCGGCATGGCCAAGTTCAACCGGATTCGGGAAATCGATTTCGAAAATCGCATTGCCATCGTCGAGCCCGGTGTCACCAATCTGGCTGTTACCAACGCCGTAGCGGATGCCGGCTTTTACTACGCCCCGGATCCATCCTCCCAGATCGCCTGCACAATCGGCGGCAACGTGGCGGAGAATTCCGGCGGCGTGCATAGCCTCAAATACGGCATGACGACGAACAATCTGCTGGGATGCGAGATCGTGCTCATAACCGGCGAAGTGCTGCGGATCGGCGGCAAGCATCTCGACGCGCCGGGATACGATCTTCTTGGCTTGATCACCGGCTCAGAAGGGTTGCTCGGCGTGGTGACGGAAGTGACGGTGCGCATACTGAAGAAGCCGGAAACGGCGCGCGCGCTGCTGGTGGGCTTCCCATCGTCCGAGGATGCCGGCGAATGCGTCTCACGCATCATCGGCGCGGGAATCATCCCTGGCGGCATGGAAATCATGGACGGACCCGCGATCGCGGCTGTTGAGCAGTTCGTGCGCGCCGGTTACCCGCTCAATGTCGAGGCGCTCCTGATCGTCGAACTCGACGGGCCTGCGGCCGAGGTCGATCATCTGATCGAGCGCGTCGAGACAATCGCGCGCGATTGCCGCGCGGCCTCCTGCAAGGCCTCGCGCTCGGAAGAGGAACGGCTGCTGTTCTGGGCCGGCCGTAAGGCCGCATTTCCGGCGATTGGACGCATCTCGCCCGACTACTATTGCATGGACGGCACCATTCCACGCGCACAGCTGCCTTTGGTGCTCAAGCGCATGAAGGAGATGTCGGTGAAATACGGCCTGCGGGTCGCCAACGTCTTTCATGCGGGCGACGGCAACCTGCACCCTCTCATTCTCTATGATGCCAATGTTCCAGGTGAGCTGGAGAAAACGGAAGAATTCGGCGCCGAGATCCTCAAGCTATGCGTCGAGGTCGGCGGTGTGCTTACCGGCGAGCACGGCGTCGGCGTCGAGAAGCGTGACCTGATGCCGGTGATGTTCTCTGAGATCGATCTCAATCAGCAGCAGCGCGTAAAGTGCGCGTTCGACGCCAAGGGCCTGCTCAATCCCGGAAAAGTTTTCCCGCAATTGCACCGCTGCGCCGAGCTCGGCCGCTTGCACGTTCATGCCGGCAGGCTGCCGTTTCCCGATATTCCGAGGTTCTAATGATGCGTTTCGGCCTGTTCTGTTCCCCGAAAGCCGATGCCCCGGGATTTCGTCCCGAGACCGGACGCGGATTTTTCGACTATCTCGAGTTCAACGTCGAGGCCGAAGCGCTGGGCTTTCATTCGAGCTTCTCTGTCGAGCATCATTTCAGCGGCTGGAACCAGGTGTCCTCGACCCTGATGCTGCTCAGTGCGCTTGCCATGCGCACCGGAACATTGCGTCTGGGCACCGCGGTGATCGTGCCGCCATGGCACAACCCGGTGCTGCTCGCCGAAGAAGCGGCAACGCTCGATCTTCTCTCGCATGGCCGTCTCGATCTCGGTATCGGCAAGGGTTACCGGCACAGCGAGTTCAAGGGTTTTCAGATTTCGCCGGACGAGGCCGAGGCGCGCTTCGACGAGGCGGTCGAGGTCATGACGCGCGCGTGGACGACGCGCGAGCGTTTTTCGCACAAGGGCCGGTTC
>DASSYU010000410.1:0-5620 GCA_035703125.1 Pseudolabrys sp.
CTTCTATGTGCCGATCATCGTGATGCTGCTGGCGCTGGTCTTTCGCGGCATTGCTTTTGAATTCCGTCACGTTTCGCGCAGCAAGACAGGCTGGAATATAGCTTTTGCGACCGGATCGACGCTCGCAACATTCGCGCAGGGTGTCATCCTCGGCAGTCTGATCCAGGGCGTTTCGGTGCGAGACGGTGCGTACAGCGGCGGCTCCTTCGATTGGGCAACGCCGTTTGCATTGGTCTGCGGGCTTTCGCTGATCGCTGGTTACGGCTTGCTCGGCGCGACGTGGCTCGTGATGAAGACCGAAGGGCCGGTTGCCGAACGTGCGCGCGAGCACGCCAAGACATTGTTGATGGCGGTGCTCGCATCCATGGTTGTCGTGAGTTTATGGACGCCGCTCACCGAGCCCCGCGTCGCGGCACGCTGGTTCTCGTTGCCGAATTTCTATTTCCTGTGGCCGATACCCGTCGTCACCGTTCTGATTGCCTATCTTGAATGGCGCTGGCTCGAGGCGCGGCGCGACGTTCCCCCGTTCCTGGCGACGATGGCCCTGTTCTTGCTCGGCTATCTGGGCCTCGTGATTTCGAATTTTCCGTATCTGGTGCCGCCGTCGCTCACGATCTGGGACACCGCCGCCGTGCCGGCTAGCCAGATCTTCATGCTGTTAGGCACATTGCTGCTGCTGCCGATCGTGATCGGTTACATCGTATTCATTTACTGGCTGTTCCGCGGCAAGGTTCGCGAAGGCGAAAGCTACTACTAGGGCGCCGACGGGCGCAGCATCGACCAGCCGAGGCGAATTAACGGCAGGACCCCCTGCACCGTGCGCGGGAATGAGCGCGGCACTTCCGGAACCATGTCGGGAAATTGGGCCTTGAGTGTCGCGGGCGGCGTGCCCGTATTGTCGGCAGCCGGCCAGATCAGGATGCCACCATGGGTGCGGAAATCCGCGGGGCTGGCCCAGGGGCTGCGGTGCGGCGCCCACGCAAAATAAACGTGCGGCCGGTTCGGAGCCGCGAGCGCGATCAGCGGCGCAAGTCGCGGATCGCCGCTCAGATATGCGAGCGGCTTGCCGGTGCGGCGCTGAAAAATGTCTCCGTAGAATTGCCCTTCCGCGCTGGCCGGCTGCATGATTTTGAGGTCGATGCCGACGATCCAGGGCGAGATCGCAAGGCCGATCACGACCAAAGCCGGTGGTGCGAGCAGCAGACCGAACCAAGCCGACGACACCAATCGTTCGCGATAGAGCAGAATCCTGTCGCCAGCGGCAAGAACAGCTGCGAGTCCTGAAAGCACGACGATCGGTGTAACGCGATCCAACGGGCCGAGGCGATTGCTGACAAAGACAACCGCAATCGCGACCAAAGCAGGTGCGATGGCAAACAGGTAGATGAAGGCCCGCGCGAGCGGCTCAACGGGATGTCGCTCGATCTCCGGCGCGCGCTCGCGGGGATGACGCGGCCAACCACTCGCCAAGGTGACGAGGAGCGCGAGCCCAAGATGCGTCAAAAGCAGCACGGCGAAGAGCCAAATGCCCGGCGCCAGCCATCCCGCGGCGCCGACGTTCTCGTCAAATCCCTCCAAAACCAGCGAACGATTTCCGCTCAGCCAGAGCGCATGCGGGAAGACGACGATGAAAAGAAGGACCAGCGCGATCCACGGCTCAGGATGAAACAGGGATGCGCGACCGCGCGGCGTCAATGGAGCGAAGACGACGAACAGGACGAAAAGGATCAGCCCTGCGTAGCTTGCGAGCATGAGCAGACCGAGAACAAGCGCAAGCAGGAACCAGTAACCGCGACGCCTCTCGCCGAGGGCGCGCCAATAGTAGAGCAGCGCCAGGGCCCACAAGGGTGCAGCGAGGATCGCCGGACCGAAGTCCGGGCTAGGCACCGAGAATGCGGCAATCCCGACCATCAGCAGCACGGCAAGAACCGCGTGGCGTATGCCGACGATCGCACAGCCGAGCCTGAACACCGCCCAGTAAGCGAGGACGATGCAAGCTTGCGCCAGAGCATAAAGCCCGAAGGACCCTGCGATCCGGAAGGCAATTTCACCGAGCCAGAATGCGAGCGGCGGTCCAAGATAGCTGCCGAGCACGAATTCGTGCCCTATGGCCAGCAGCATCGGCACTTCGCCGGGCGGCGCGCTGTAGAACAAGGCCGGAATGAACGTCCATAGCGCCGCCTGCGTCAGCGCAACCGTCCAGAACACGACTGCGGGGCGCCCGCGTAGAAACTCAATGAGCAGGGAGACGTAATGCATTGGCCCGCGGGGTGAAAACGGACGGGAGTTTATTTTTCACGCACGATCTTATCCGAAAACCGCCTTTCGGTTTTCGGGATCATGCGCCCGCAGGAATAGAGAAGCCGGGCTAAAGAGGCAATAACTCGGAGATCACCTCGTCTGAGGCGCCGCCAAGGCCCGCGAGCTTGGCAGCTACCGGCGCGAACGACCTGCGGTGGTGGATCGTCGGCCCGAGCCGCGCCAGCGCGGCGAAATGCTCCGGCACGCTGTAACCCATGTGCCGCTCGAAGCCATAGCCAGGATGGGCAAGCCCGAGCCGCATCATCAGCCGGTCGCGCGTCACCTTGGCGACGATCGAAGCCGCCGCGACCGACAGTACAAGCGCATCTCCCGACACCACCGTTACGCAATCGCAACCACAATCGATCTTCTGATTTCCATCGACGAAGACCAGTTTCGGCAGAACCGGAAGCGCCTTTACCGCGCGCGCCAGCGCCCAAAGCGAAGCGCGCAGGATATTGTCGCGGTCGATGCGCTCGACTGCGCCGAAGGCGACCGCAACCTGCGCGCTGGCGCAGATCTTTTCATAGAGTTTCTCGCGCGCCTCAGCATCTAGCTTTTTGGAGTCGTTGAGCCCGCGCGGAATTCGGTCAGGATCAAGAACGACGGCGGCCGCAACCACCGGTCCGGCGAGCGGGCCACGCCCGGCCTCATCGCAACCGGCCACCGGCCAGATGCCATTTTTTATTGCCCGCCGTTCGCGCCGGAAGGTTGGCCGCAAGATTGGCTCGTCGAGCGGGAGGCGCGGACCTAGCTTGGACTTTTTTGCCATCGCGCGATGAGTGCTCTGCGCGCGGCGCAAGTCAACCTGAACGTTCGAGCCTGTGCACAGTCCGGGAGCAGGAACCCGTTAGTCCGGCAGCTGCAGGCGCCCGTCCTCGGTCAGGGGAAAATGCGGATTGTAAGCCACCTCCCAGAGGTGGCCGTCGAGATCCGAGAAATAGCCGCTGTAACCGCCCCAGAACGCATCCTGCGCGGGCTTGCGGATCACCGCCCCCGCCTCGCCGGCACGCCTGATTACGACATCGACATCGTGCTCAGAGCGGCAGTTCCAGGCCAGCGCGATGCCGCGAAAATTCTCGGCCATGCCTTCGGACGCAATGTTGGCGTCGTTCGCAAGTTCGTCTGACGGAAAGACGGCAATCGCACAGGCCCCGGCCTGGAAAAATCCGACGCCCGCGGTTTCGAGCGCCTTACGTCTAAAGCCCAGCGTTTCGTAGAAAGCGATGCTGCGCTTGAGATTGGCGACGCCGAGTGTCACCAGCGACAGGATTCCCGAAGGCTCGTTCATGACCCGAATAGACTCAGCTGTTCCGTGCCCGGCTTCGGCTTGCGGAAGTGCTCGGTCGTGAGCTGCGTTCGCGAAACATTGAGCCCGAGTTTTTCGCAGGCCATCTCAAAGCGACGGCCGATCATCCAGGCATAGGGGCCAGCGCCCTTCATGCGCGTGCCCCACGTCGAGTCATAGTCTTTTCCGCCACGCATATCGCGAATCAGCTTGAAGACGTGGCGATGCCGGTCAGGATAATTTTCGATCAGCCATTCGCGGAACAGATCGCGGACTTCTAGCGGCAAGCGTAACAGGACGTAGCCGGCCTCTCTCACGCCGGCCGTCCGTGCTGCCTCGAGGATGCGCTCGATTTCCATGTCATTGAGGGCCGGTATCACCGGCGCGACCATGACCGTCGTCGGCACACCGGCTTGGGTCAGCCGCCGCAGCGTCTCAAGACGCCGCATCGGCGTCGCCGCCCGTGGTTCCATCTTGCGGGCGAGCGTTGCATCCAGCGTGGTGACCGACAGCGCGACCTTCGCAAGGTTGCGTTCGGCCATCCGCGCAAGAATATCGAGGTCGCGCAGGATCAGCGCCGACTTGGTAACGATGCCGACCGGATGGCCAGCGCGGTCGAGTACTTCGAGAATGCGCCGCATCACTTTGTAGCGCCGCTCGATCGGCTGATAAGGATCCGTGTTAGTGCCGATGGCGATGACCTTTGGCTCATAGCCCGCCGCGGACAGCTCCTTTTCGAGCAAGTTCGCCGCTTCCGGCTTCACAAGCAGTTTGGATTCGAAATCAAGACCGGGCGACAGACCGAGGTAGGCATGTGTCGGCCTCGCAAAGCAGTAAATGCAGCCGTGCTCACAGCCTCTGTAGGGATTGATCGAGCGATCGAAGCCGATATCGGGCGAGTCATTGCGGGTAATGATCTTCCGCGTTGCGTCCACTGTGACGGTGGTCTTGAAAGGCGGCAGTTCGTCCAGTGTCCGCCAGCCATCGTCGAATGCCACCCGCGCCAGCGGCTCATAACGCCCCGACGCGTTGCTCTGCGCGCCGCGTCCGCGGCGGCGTTCGTGTTCAACGACGACGCCCAGTAATTCGCTGACGTCGTCATAGGCGCCCGCCGGCGCGGAGGGCAGCTCCCTCACCGGCGGGCGACTCTGGGCTGCGTTTGATCGAGCCATGAGTCCACCCTAACCACAGATTGTGAACATAACAAGAACGGATTTTGCCAGTCGCCGCCGTGTATAACGGGCGCTTATCGGCCTATCTCGTGGCGGCGAAGGCCATACGCCACATGATATGGTGGCAACGGCATTGACTGGCTGCAGTTCCATGTTGAGCGCGATCATTTCCACGCAGAATTCAGAGCGGAGCTTGGTGCCGACCCTTTCGGCGCTCGTACCCGCGGCAGCAGCCGGTCTTTTGGCCGAGGTTGTCATTGCCGACGCGGGCTCCCGCGACGCGACGGCTGACGTTGCCGACATCGCCGGCTGCCGTTACACAAGCTCGACCGAGGCGCTCGGAATCCGTCTCAAGGCAGCCGCAGCGACAGTGCGCAGCCCTTGGGTCATGTTTCTGCGCGCCGGGGCTGTGCCGCAGCCAGGGTGGATCGAGGCAGCCGACCATTTCATCCAGACAACTGGCCCTCTGGAAGACGCTCGGCGGGCAGCCATATTTCGCCTCCCCGGCCTCGCCAACGCCGTGCGCCCAGGATTTGCGGAGCTTCTGGCAGGCGTGCGCGCTGCGATTGCCCGCGGTCCAAGGCCCGAACAGGGCCTGCTCATCGCACGCCGCCTATACGATGCAATTGGTGGGCATTCCGCAGGAGATGATGCCGAGGTCGCTATCTTGCGCCGCCTCGGCCGCCAAAGACTGGTCGTCCTGCCCGCTGCAGTCATGATACCAATTACTTGACTTTGTCAACTAACTGCCTGACGGTGCTGCGCCATGGCCAGCCAGCAGACGATCGCGGCCGTCCGCCGCTTCAACCGCTTCTACACGCGGCAGATCGGTGTGCTGCGCAAGAATTATCTCGACAGC
>DASSYU010000348.1:0-23683 GCA_035703125.1 Pseudolabrys sp.
TGCCAGCGCAATATGCCGGTACGATCTGTCTGAAGGACCTCTGAAGGTCACTGTGCCCGTTAGCACAGCCTATACTTCAATTTCCTTCTACACACGATATGACGTCGCCTACTATGCCATCAACGACCGTGCGGCCGGCCGCCGTGTTATTGAGCTCGATCTGATGACAGCCGCACAGCACGAGCAAGTGCCGGAAGACGAAGAAATCACCGCTGCTGACCGGCTGATTGTTGAATCGCCGACAACCACTGGTCTGATCGCCATCCGCGCCATGGCGACCGAACCGGGATTACTACCGGCCGCACAAAGCTCAGTCGCGGCGTCGCGATGCATGCGGCAAACCGAACCGGCTCGATCGAGAAAATGACTTAGTTGGTCAACGCCAGGCTCGGCTCGCGTCTCCAGGTAGGTGCAGGGTGGTGTTGGTACCGCGCAATGCCGCCACACCTTCTTAAGCGCTGGCGGCTGTAAATTTCTCATCGGGTTGTTCGATGATTGTACGGATCAGCGCGCGGCGCGCCGTCGTCGACGGCGGCCGTGATTGTTCCCACTATGTGGCTCAAGACCATTCGAGCCATCGGGATCACGCTCGATGCGGATAACGGGAAGGATAATTACCGTCGCCGGTTCGGTAATTGCATCGACGTATTTGCCGCCGCGCGGGCTCGCGTCGTCGGGAAATCGGATGATTTCGCCCATTGCAGTCCCCCTTCCGCCCCGGCGTGGTTTCCTCTGGTCCGCCAGATCGGCATCGTTCCGCAATTAAAGGACTTGCAAGGTTAACGCTCTGCTAACGGCCGACGGCTAATGTCGGCCATCCTGTAGTGCCGGCGTATGAGTATGGCAAAGCCTTGCGCGCGCGTTCCCGTCGACAGCCTGGTCGATTTGGCCTGCCGGGACGGCGTCGATGTGCGTCCTACTCTGGCGCGGGTCCTTACGGATTTATATGTGCAACGACCTTCGCACAGCGGCGAAGAGGAAACTCAATATGTCGAACTGGTGCTCGGCCTGATTGATTCGGTCGACGCAAAGACCCGCGCCGCAGTTGCCGCAAAGCTCCGGCAATATCCGCAAGCGCCGACAGCCGTCCTCCGCAGGCTCGATAGCCTGGCGGCCACCAAACCGGGTGGCGATGAGAACGGCGAGGATTTGCGCGAGTTGTTTTTCTCCTCGGCGCCAGAAGAGCGCCGTCTCATTCTCACGAACCTCGGTGTAGTATCGAATCAGATAAGGCGTCGCCCTGTGCCGTCTGAAGGAGAACTGGTCAGGCGCCTCGAACGCGCGGCGCTACGACGAAACCCCTCCGAATTCAGCCGCATCCTCGCGCGCGCTCTCAATATAAGCCGGGGACTCGCCGAACGAATTTCATTCGATAATTCAGGCGAACCCGTAGTCGTCGCAGCGAAAGTCCTCGGCATGAAAACGGACGTGCTGCAACGAACCCTGCTTTTTCTCAATCCTGCCGTCGGCCAATCCGTCCCTCGTATTTTCGAGCTGTGCCAGCTTTACGGCGAGCTGAGTTCAGCCGCCGCTGAGCACATGCTGACCATTTGGCAGCCCAATCTCGTCCGGCCGCGTGCGGAACATGAAACCGTTTATTGGGACGATGAACGCCGCGGCGCGCGCGCGTCTGGCACGGAAATAACGCACGCCGGCGTACAGCAGAACGCGCAATCTCGACGAGCCAAAATCAACGAACGGTAGAAGGTTCTACTGCACAACGTTGTCGATGAAATTTCGGCCGGCGCGGTCTTCAATCTCGATGATCCAAAGGTCCGGATCAAAACGTATTTCCTTCGTCAGGCGCGCCTCGATATCTGCTTCGGCTGCCGGCGTATCGCGCCCAACAAGCACGACGAACAGCCGCTCGGCCGGCTGAGCCTCGTCAAACACGGACTGCGGGGCCGGACCGTACAGCGCGCCCGTGCCGTCCAGTCGATTTATTTTGACAAAAATGGCGCCAGCCTCGTCGGCGCCATGCCGGCGTACGGCGGCAAAAACGCCCTCGACATTGCATCGGCGCAGATAAGCGGCCACCCAAATTCCGGTTTTCAAGCGCATCGGCTTCAGTAGCACGAGCGACTGTAGCGAGGCCATTCACTCCAGCGGGCGCCCAGTCATAGCGGCAAGTTCGCGCACAAACCGATCGGAAATCTGGCCGGTCACCGGCAGACGGTGGTCGCGCTCGAATTTCTCGATGGCGCTGCGTGTTTCTGGATCATACACGCCGGTTGCCTTGATCTGTCCGTACCCGAAATCGGCGAGAGCGCGCTGTACCGATACGATGCGCTTGGATGGCGCTATCAATTTCGCGATGGGGTCTGTTGCCGGCGGGGCCGGCACAGCTGCGGCAGCCGGCGGCTTCGCAACGTAGCTTGATATTGCGCGGAGCAGGTTCTCGTTTGCTTCCGGATTGACCTTCAAGCCGGAGGCCTGAAGGAAATCACGTACAGCAGCGTCCGTTTTCGAACCCCAAATTCCATCAGCCGGCCCGTCATAAAAGCCCTTGCGGCTCAGTTCGCGTTGAATATTTGCAATCAGCTGGACTCGGGCCTGGGCTGCCAAATCCGACCCAATATGAGACGACATGGCCGAGAGGCGCGGCGGGAGTGTTGCCCCCGGCTGGAGCAGCGGACGGGCTGCAAATATTGGCGCCGGATGCGGACCTTTTTGCAGAAACAGCGCATTAATAACGATAGCGAAAATGGCAACCGTCGACATCACCAGCGCGACGAATTCGCGCGGATGCTGTGCGATCGCCGCAGCGATGCGGCCTGCACTTTCGAAACTTGCGGAGCCCCTGCGGGATAATCGTCTACGCACTTTTCTTCATCCAATCAGTTGAGACGTACGGATTGTCTCGGTGATTTTCCGCCACGGGTTTGGCCGGTTCGGTCGGCATCCGGTCGCCGCATTGGGCGATAGGCAATCGGACCGTTACCCGCGTTCCCTCACCGACCCGGCTGCGGATATCGACCTGGCCATCATGCAGCTTCACGAGGCCCTTGACGATTGATAGCCCAAGCCCCGATCCATCGGGCCTGCGGTCATGGCACGAGCGGGCCTGAAAAAAGGCTTCTCCCACGCGGGCAAGATCGTCTTGCTCAATTCCGACACCCGTATCTTCGACTGTCATCACCAATCTTGGCCCGTCACATGACGCACCAATGGTGACGCATCCTCCGCGCGGCGTGAACTTGACCGCATTTGAGATGAGATTGATGAGGATCTGGCTGAAGGCGCGTTTGTCTGCACCAATCTCGGGCAGATTCGGGGCAAGACGCAGCCTCAGCTCGATACCCTCTTCCCGCGCCTGCAAAGCCAGTAAATCGACGCAATTCTCAACCGTCGGCCCCGGCAGGAACCGCTCCCGGACAAGCTCGAAGTGGCCGGCTTCAATCTTTGAAGCGTCGAGCATGCCGTTCACGACGGAAAGAAGATGGCGGCCAGAACCGTTGATCGATTTCGCATATTCGACCTGGTCCGATGCGCTGATTTTGAGAGCGCTGTTCGTCAACATATCGGAAAATCCGATGATCGCGTTCAGGGGCGTGCGGAGCTCGTGACCTATGGTGGCGACGAAGTGGCTTCTTGCCGCACTCGCCCGCTCGGATTCGGATCGGGCCGTTTCGAGCGTCTCTTCCTGGGTCTTTCGCTCACTGATATCGCGGAGGACCGCAACGACATCTTGGTCTGTTTTTTCACGTCCGGCCGGCGCGCATTCTAACGGCCTGCACCGCATTTCGACCCAGACAAATTGGCCGGGGCGTCCCGCTCCGACATTCCGCTGGATACGAAATTCAAGCGAGCGTACGTCACCCGAGCGTGCCGCATCGGCAAGTGTGGCCAGAAAGGCAGGCCGATCGGCGACATGCACGCACTCGAAAAGTTCTTTGCCGGCAAGTTGGGTTATGGGAATGCCGAACAGCGGCTCGGCCGCGGGTGAAGCGAAAATGACCGAGCCACCTTTGCTGCAACGGACAATAACGTCCGTCATGTTCCCAACCAAAAGCTGATAGCGATTTTCCTCCGCGCCGAGCAGCTGGGCACCAGTGCGAACGAGCGACACGGCGCCAAACGCCAGACCCGTCGCATATAGCAACGCGGAAACTATCGCGATCGCGGCAAGAGGCTCGTGCATATCGACGCTGTTCGGCCGGATAAGTCCGGCCATGCCGAGCATCAGCAGCAACAGACCTGCGCCCATCGAAAACGTGGCCGAAATCAACACGACCCGGCGCGATCCGGATAGTGCCGCCTCAAGGGGCACGACGACGAGCCAGATCGCCGCAAATGACCCAATGCCGCCCGCGAAAAACGCGACGAGTACAACGAGCGCGCACAGCGACAGCGAAGATAGAATGTGCGCGGCCTCGTAACGTCCGGTGCCAACCAGGAAGTAGACGATGAGAATTGGGGTGGCGAGCCAGGAGAAGATGACGATTTCAATTTCATTCGGTACGCCGCGCAAAACCAGATAGACTGGAAGACTTGCGAGCGCCGCGAGACTTCCCATCAATCGCGGCAAAATGAAAGCACGATACCGCGCAGCCGTGAGGGCATCCCGTTGCGCGGCGACAGGCACCAAAGCGTCGACGTAGTTTCGTATTGGCGAGAGAAAACTCACCGTCCCTGTCACGTCTCGGCAAGCGGACGCGCCCCTGTCTCACGCGGACCTTAGGACAAAGGCGATTAAGCGAAGGCTAAAGGCCGGGCATCTTATCAACGCCGCCCACACCTTCTTGAGGACGGTTGCTCGGCCATTCGCCCGTCATGGTGAAATTTCAGTTGCTATCTTGTAATACGCGGGCCAGCTGCAGCCAGTTCTTACCGGTCCGGTAACCATGTCGGCAGTCTGCGAAAGCCCGATAAACGGGGGCGGAACATGCGTGTGCAAAATTTGTCGCAGGCGCGAGTATTTCAAATTTGATGAAAATTTGCTTCGAATTTGCCCAAAAAGCTCGTTGCATTTCGAATAACAGTTTCAGTGCTGTCTGCTACGGTTTGTCTCAAAGGCAGCGTAACGGCTGCCGGGGATCGTTACGGGTAGGGTCATGTTCTTTCTTCTGCGAATGGCATTTTGGCTGTGCGTTGTTTGCGTGCTGCTGCCAAGCGGCACCAAATCGACGTCACCGGATGCACAGATTGACGCTTCGCAAGCCGTGACATTCGCAAGCGCAGCCGTTTCCGACGTTCGGAGCTTCTGCGAACGTCAACCCGATGCTTGCGTTACAGGCGGCAAGGTCGCCGTCGCCCTTGGTCAAAAGGCTGAGGCGGGCGCCCGGACGCTCTATGAGTTCATCACGAAGCTTCGTGAAAAATCCGCAGCGCCAGAAAAGGCCGACAACAAGGTGGCTGGCGATCAGGGCAGGTTGCCCCCGAGCGACATAGCGCCAGCATGGCGTGCCCCGGTCCCATTGCCGCCCCGGCGTGAAGCACGCGCCAACGGCCCAGCGGCATAAACGCCCGAATTCAGGCCGGTTTCGTCGCACTCGGCACCTGCCAATTTATTGGCGGCGCCGTGCGCGAGCGTATATATGTGCGTCATGACGGTTATTGATGAGATCGTCGAGAATTTCGCGCTACTCGAGGAGTGGGACGACCGCTACCGCTACGTCATCGAGCTTGGGCGCACGCTGCCACCTTTGCCCGAAAGCGCCCACTCTGAAGCGAACAAGGTCCAAGGCTGTGCCAGTCAGGTCTGGCTGCTGACACATGTAAAACCCAACGGGTCTTCGGGGCCGGTGCTCACGTTTGAAGGCGATAGTGACGCCCACATCGTGCGCGGGTTGATCGCGATATTGTTCGCGTTGTACTCCGGCAAGAGTGCGCAGGAAATTATCGACATCGACGCTCTGGCGCTGTTCGATCGGATTGGTCTGCGGGAAAACCTCACACCTCAACGCTCAAACGGCTTGCGTTCGATGGTGCAGCGGATTCGCACCGAAGCCGGTGCGGCTTTGGCTGCCGTATCATAGCCTCAGTCAGTCAACGCCGAACGCAACGTCATCAGCAAGCCAAGTGCGCACTCGCGAGCGAGCGTGGCCGCTTGTAGTTGGGGCATAGCCGTAATGTCGGGCGAGGCATTCAAGCGCGAGCTGCAGCACAATCTTCGCCGAGCGCGCCGGCGCCAGCCGCGCTCACGCTCGGCTACGTCGAGCCTTTTCAAAAAGCAGCATACGTCTACCAGCAGACCGGAAAATTCCGGACCGACCGCATCAAGCGCATGATGCACGCGTTGGCGGGCGGCAATGACGGTGTCCGGCAAAAAACTCGCGTGATGACCGCCTGATCGGCGGTCGGATGGGACCGGATTCGACCAATTCGAAGTTGTCCGCGGCATGAGATGCGCACGTGTGAATTCGGCGCGCAGCCTTTCACCGGCCTGCAGCTGCTGCGGCTCAATCATCACCCGGCCGTCACGCCCGCGTCGCCGGGCAAGCCAAGCCAGTGGACTTTCATTGTCGTCGTCGACGACTTTCGTGCGGCCAGCCTCCGTTGTGACCTCCCGTTCTCCTAGAATGAGATGTTGTGCGCGAAAGCCATCGATCTCAGGTTGCTGCGGCTCCGGCGCAGACTGTCCGATTTGATGTTTCACGCTCACATGCGCACCTCGCATTCCGACGAACCCTGTCATAGGACTATATACCTATACCCCGTCAGAATGAAAGGCCCACGTTTATCCTTATACGCCTGGAGGCCGACCAGGCGTTACTTTGCGCGTCGACGCCGCTGTTGCCCAAGCCCCATTTGTTTCGCGAGCTGCGAGCGGGCGGCAGCGTAATTTGGCGCGACCATCGGGTAGTCGGCATTCAGACCCCATTTCTCGCGATACTGCTCGGGCGTCATATTGTATTGGGTACGTAAATGCCGCTTCAGCGATTTGAATTTCTTGCCGTCTTCGAGGCAGACAATGTACTCGGGGGTAATTGATTTCTTGACCGAAACCGCGGGCTTAAGCGGTTCGGAGAAGCCTTCCGCAGGTTTGCCAGACACTCTTGCGAGTGCGGCGTGAACCTGATTGATCAGCCCGGGAATCTCGCCTGCAGGGACCGTATTGTTGCTGACATAAGCGGACACGATTTCTGCGGTCAGCTCGATGAAGTTTCCACTGGCTGTGCTGTCTGTCATTGCAACCGCCCCGTTTGACGAAGCTGCCGTTGTCGGCAACCCTTATCCTCTTCAAACAGGCCCTCTCAGCAACAGCTGCACGCCGACGAATGGAGGACCTATATTTAAAACTACTATCCCACTTCTGTAGTTGCAAGAAAAAGCTCATGTCTGACACGACAATATTAGGTCGTATGCGACGAAAGCGGAATCTCGGGAAAGAAAAACCAAGAAAAGTGGAAGCAGGTGTAGTCCGGCTCTTGCTATGAATTCTTTTCGAGGTGACTTCGCAGTTCTTTGATCGAGGCAAACCGCAATGTGCCTTGTGGCAATTCCGCCTCGATCGAGCCATCGACATAGAGCGTGTAGCCCATCCCGTCGACGACGCCTGACTTCAGAATGGCAACGGCACGCGACTTTTGTGCTTCGGGCTCTGGACGTTCGGGAGGAAACGTATCGCTTGCCGACGCAAACGATGGCTTGGCGTCATCCGAGACGCTCGACTTTGGTGACTTTGCCTCGGCCGGCCACATCGCATCGAACCTCGCTGGCTGAAGCGGCCGCGGGGGCGATCCAACCGGCGGAGTTGACGCAGGGGATGGTTTCCAGCTTGTGGCCGGTTCTTGACGACCCCGACCAGCGAGGCCCTTCACATCGGTCTTCGGTACCGAACCGCCAGACGGCTGAGGCGACGACAGGGTAATTTCATCCTCCTCGGCCATCGGTGCTTCTTCCGGATTGGGCAAAGTTGGCGCCGCGACCTGGTCGTAACCGTCATCGTTCCCGCTGTTCGTCGGTGCACCCGGCAACGATCCCATTCTCGCGAGCGGTGCTTCCGATTTAGGGCGCGGCGGGAAAGGGATACGATCGGGTATGCCGACCGCGGGTGAGGAAGCACCCGTGGCTTCCACGAGGTCCATCGGTTGCGCGTATCGCGCCGGCATATCGCCTGCCAGCATCTCCGCAATCCGCCGCAACTGGCCGACCGCTACGCCGAGCGCAATTATGATGAGGCCGCCGACGGCCGCGGTGGTACCGGCGCTGATAAGTGTATTTCCGAAGCTAAATTCGTTGATCGGAATGCCAAATCCGACCATCACCAGCCCCGCCACAAGGGCAAAAGTGCCGATGCTGAACAGCAATACCGCCATACCTTAGGATCCCCTCTCAACTAGCACTTTCGCAGCGGCTTTCCGGCTAAATTCTTCTGGCAAGGGCAAATTCTCGCTTTTTCGAAAGCCTGCGGCAACCACTAAATTGACCGTGATTTTTCCGCTAAAAGGCATCTTATGCTGGGCCTTGCGGTCCCTGATGTACCAAGCCGGCTACGCTTGGTTGCTCGGAGCCGCATCACCGCCTAATGAGCTTGATTGAGGAACTCGTCCGGGACAGGCCGGTTTCATCCGAGAACCAGTTTATTCCGATTCATCGTTTGTGCACCGAGGAGGATCTGATGTCGTTCAAGTTGCCCGACCTGCCATACGCTCACGATGCGCTCGCGCCCTACATGTCGCGCGAGACACTCGAATACCATCACGACAAGCATCACAAGGCCTATGTCGACAATGGCAACAAGCTTCTGGAAGGCAGCGGGCTCGAAAATAAATCGCTCGAGGACGTGGTGAAAGGATCATTCGGCAAGAACGCGGGGCTCTTCAACAACGCCGGCCAGCACTACAACCACATGCATTTCTGGAAATGGATGAAGCCGAATGGCGGCGGTGACAAGATTCCAGCAAAGCTTAAGGCAAAAATCGACAGCGATCTCGGCGGCGTCGCCAAGATGAAGGAAGATTTCACGCAGGCTGGCGTGACTCAGTTTGGCTCAGGCTGGGCATGGCTCGCGGTCAAGGACGGGAAACTGATCGTCAGCAAGACACCGAATGGCGAAAACCCGCTCGTTCATGGTGCGACGCCGATTCTTGGCTGCGACGTGTGGGAGCACTCCTACTACATCGACTACCGTAACCGGCGGCCCGATTATCTCAAGGCGTTCCTGGATCACTTGGTGAACTGGGAGCACGTCGAAGAAATGTTCGTTGCGGCGACCAAGTAGGCCAAACGCAGAGGGCCGTACCTCGCGGGATTTTGCGGAAACATCCTGCCGGCGGTCGGCGAATTTGTTCGCCGACCGGCTGGCGCTTGTCGTTCTTGGTGTCGTTACAGCCGTCGCAGCGGCGACGTTCCGCGACTACGGCCTCGGGTGGGATGACTACACACATTCCGAATACGGCGATCTGCTGCTCGCTTTCTACGGCTCAGGCTTTTCAGACCAGCGCGCGCTTTCGTTCGTCAACCTGTACAAATACGGCGGCGGCTTCGACATGGCTGCGGCACTCGCGGCGAAGGTGCTGCCGTTCGGGCTGTTCGAAACACGACGTCTTGTCGGAGCCGCGGTCGGAATTGTCGGCCTGATCGCGACCTGGCGCATCG
This sequence comes from Pseudolabrys sp., assembly GCA_035703125.1. Taxonomy (GTDB): domain Bacteria; phylum Pseudomonadota; class Alphaproteobacteria; order Rhizobiales; family Xanthobacteraceae; genus Pseudolabrys. The sequence goes on from DASSYU010000348.1 coordinate 9,544, forward strand.
GCCGGCGGCTTGGCGGACCGGTCACCGGACTGGTTGCACTCCTGCTGCTTGCGACGTGTCCGCTTTACTACGGTCATATGTTCATGAATGCGAAGGACGCCCCCTTCGCAACCGCCATGGCCGTCCTGCTCCTCGCCGTCGTGCGCGCGCTTGACGAGTATCCAAGGCCCCGCCTGGTGACAATTGGGCTGCTTGCGACCGGTCTTGGCCTTGCATTCGGCTCGCGCATCCTTGCCGGAGTTGCCGCGCCCTGCGCCCTGGCGGGCTTGGCCGTCATCCTTGTCGGCGAAGGCCACGCGCTTGGGATCAAACAGGCTTCGGCACGGCTTGGCACATTCGTTTTGCGATCAATTCCGGCTCTCGTGATCGCTTACCTGGTCATGGGGCTGCTGTGGCCTTGGTCTGTGCTGGCGCCACTCAATCCGATCCGCGCCGTCGAATACTTCGACACGTTTTTCGAAAAGCCCTGGCGGGAGATGTATGCCGGGAAATTGTTCGCCGTAACCGAAATGCCGGCCAGCTACCTGCCGCATCTCTTTGTGCTCAAGCTGCCGGAAATAATGCTGGCGCTCGGGCTCGCTGGGACGGTTGGCGCGGTCATTGCCGTTGGCTCGCGCAAACTGTCGCTGGCCCGCCGCGCAAATCTTCTTCTCGTCGCAGCCTCCGTTTTCCTGCCAGTCATCATTGCGATGCTGACACATCCCGCGCTCTACAACGGCTTGCGACACTTCGTGTTCGTGGTGCCGCCCTTCGCGGTGCTTGGGGGCCTCGCCGGCGCCTGGGTGCTCTGTCGGGCAAAGGCCTTCGGGACGTGGGCGGTGGCCGCAGTCACGGCCGTGTTGATTGGGGGGCTGGCCTTGCCGGTCAGCGATATGGTGCGGCTACACCCCTATCAGTACACCGCCTTCAACTGGGCATCGGGCGGCGTCCGGACGGCGCAACACAACTACATGCTCGACTACTGGGGGCTCGCCTTCAAGCAAGCTGGCGAGGCTTTGAAGGTCAAACTCAACGAAATGGGCCTCAAGCCGCCGGCAGGCCGGCGCTGGACTGTGGAGATCTGTGGCCCGCAAAGGCCCGCCGAAGTCGCACTCGGGCCTGACTTTGAGACGACCTGGGACCGCAAGCGCGCAGACTTTGCCATGATGCTCGGCACGTTTTATTGCCGTGAGCTGACCGCGCCGATGCTTGTCGAAATCGAACGCGAAGGCATCGCCTACGCCCGCGTCTACGATATCCGCGGCCGCCCGGTCCCGAACCTTTTGACCGAACCGCCGCCCTGACCCTATCGCTTCTCTCCGTTCAGCACGTCGGCTGCGATGCGGTGCGCTTCATTGGCGGCGGGAATCCCGCAATACATGGTCAGCAGCAAGAGCACGTCCTGAATCTGCTCGGTAGAGCAGCCGTTCTTCAGTGCGCCCTTGAGGTGCACGCGTAATTCATTGTTGTGGCCGGCAGCTCCCATCATCGCGACCATGACAAGCGACTTCACCGCCGGCGGCAGTGAGGGGCGCAGCCACACGTCGCCATAGGCGTAAGCATTGATGATATGTTGCAACGGCTTTCCGAAATCGCCGAATGCATTCATTCGCTTGTCGACAGCTTCCCGGCCGAACATGTCGACGCGTAGCTTGAGTCCGCGTTCTTTCTGCTCCTGGACGTCCATGATTCACTTTCTCCCCTGAAAATTTCGTCGCATTGGCGTTTGCGTGCCGGCTTGTCTACTATGTGCCATCCATGCCTCCCCTTCACGCAATTTCGCCAACCCTTTCATGATCAATGCAGCGGTCATCGGCCTCGGCCGGTGGGGGAAAAACATCGTCGAGGCGATACAGGGCAAAAGCAAGCGCCTGCGGTTCATCCGCGGTGTCAGCAAGGAGCCTGAGCTGGTCCGCGAGTTCGCGGCCGCCAAAGGGTTCGAACTATCGACCGAGTTCGAAGAAGCGGTCGCCGACCCCCGCGTGCAGGCAGTCTTTCTCGCAACTCCCCATTCGCTTCATGTGGGACAGATCTCTGCGGTCGCCGCGGCGGGCAAGCCGGTCTGGTGCGAGAAGCCGCTTGCGCTTACGCGCGTTGAAGCTGAACGCGCCATCGAGGCCACGAAAAAGGCCGGAGTGCCATTTGCGCTTGGCAATAACAAGCGCTGCTTTCCGTGCATGCGCCAGATGAAGCGGATTGTCGCCGACGGAACACTGGGCGAGATTCTGCATATCGAGGGTAATTTCAGCAATGAGCATTCGACCCGCGTCAAAGGCGGCTGGCGCGACGACCCGCGTGAGTCGCCGGGCGGCGGCATGACCGGCGCCGGATTGCACGTGCTCGATGCATTCGTGAACCTTGCCGGTCCAGTCGCAAAAGTTGACGCCCGGGTTTTCGCACAAAAGCCGCCTCCCGACCCACGCGATGTCGCGGCAGCTTTGATGCAGTTCGAAAACGGCGCGACCGGCCTGCTTGCCACCGTGCGCGCTGCGCCGATGTTCTGGCGCATCCACGTCTTCGGCACCAAAGGCTCGGCGGAAGCGCGCGAGGAGACGTCGCTTACGGTCGCGATGATCGGCGGCCTGCCCGAAACGAAAACCTTCCCGCCTGCGGATTCCCTTGGCATTCTGCTTGAGGCCTTCGCCGAAACGATCGAAACGGGGAAACCCTTCCCTGTGTCAACGGCCGATATGCTCGACGTCGTCAGCGCTTTCGAGGCAACAATCCGCTCAATTGCCGAGGGCAAGCCGGTCGCCGTCGCGCGCCGCTAGTTTTTGCCGCGTCGGCGCACCTCCCGAATGACCGCGCTGTTGTCGAGATCCGCCTCACCGGCGCGCACGCAGGCTTCGAGCACCGCAGCGTGCACTTCAAGCATCGACAGTTTCTGACCGGCGGCAGCCGCTTGGTCGAGCATCAGGCGCGCGTCCTTCAGCGTTTGCCTGACACGGCCTTCCGGCGAAAAGTCATTACGCACCATCTTCGGCCCTTTGGTTTCCATCACCTGAGAATACGAAGCTGAGCCGCGCGCGACGTCCAGGAATGTGGCCGGATCAAGCCCAAGGCGCTCGGCGAAAACGAGGCCTTCCGCAAGCGCTAGGCGATTGAGGCCGAGGATCAAATTGACGGCAAGCTTGGCGCGGCCTCCATCACCGATATCACCGATGTGAAATCGGCGTGCGAAAAGTGCATCCAGAACGTCTTTAACCTCGTCGGCGATCGCGACATCGCCGCCGATAAGGGCGACACCGTCACCTCGGCGCACCTGATCGCTCGTGCCGGAAACCGGTACATCGAGATAGCGGACGCCGCGTGGAATAACTCGTCGCGCGAGCGCCGCCACCTGATCGGGATCGCAGGTACTCATGCACAGGACGATCTTGCCCGAGCCGTCACCGAGCGCCGGCAACAGATGGTTTTCGACCACTTCCTCGACCTGTTCAGTGCTGAACACCGCAATGATGATGCAACGTGCGGGTTTTGCCAGCTCGGCGATCGATTGAACCGGCTGGCCTCCGATCGCGGCCAACCGCGAACGACGAGCGGGATCGATGTCGAAACCAATCACTGGAATATCTGCATCAAGAAGGCGACGGGCGTAAACCTCGCCCATCAGACCGAGACCGACGATGGCGACAGGAGCGCTCATCGCGAAACGCCAACCGGCCTATGCATGCGCAAAGTCCCAGTACAGTTCGCGCGCCTTGCGATAGAGCGGTCCCGGCTGCAACGAGCGTTCGTCGATGCGGTTGACCGGCATCACCTTGGAGTAATTGCCTGACGAGAAAATCTCATCCGCATTCTGCACGTCGCGGTAGCTCAATACTGTTTCGATCACGTCCACGCCGGCATCGCGCAAAAGCTTGATGACACGCTGACGCGTGATGCCATTGAGAAATGTGCCGTTCGGCGCCGGGGTGAACACGACACCGTCCTTTCCGATGAAAATGTTAGCGGTGGCAAGCTCTGCCACGTTTCCCAGCAGGTCGAGCACCACGCAGTTGCCGAAGCCGCGCGCGTTTGCCTCGAGAAGCGCACGCGCATTGTTGGGATAGAGGCAGCCGGCCTTGGCGTTGACCGGCATGCACTCAAGACTTGGCTTGCGATAAGGCGACAGCGTCACGGAGAAGCCTTCGGGTTTCCGCATGGGAGCTTCGTAAAGGCTCAAACACCATTTCGTGGACTCCGGATCGGGCGCGACCAGCAATGTGCCACTGCGCTCGGCCCAGTACATTGGACGAATGTAAAGAGCCGCATCCTTGTCAAAGCGTTTCGTACCCTCGCGGGTCAGCTCGAGCCATTGCTCGGTGGAAACGACCGGCTTGAGATGCATGGTTTCGGCAGAGGCATCCACCCGTGCGCAATGCAAATCCAGATCGGGCGACACGCCTTCGAAGGTGCGGGCGCCGTCGAATACCGAAGAGCAGAGCCAGGCAGCATGATCACGCACGCCCATGATCGGGACATTTCCTTCGCGCCATTCGCCTTCGTAGAAGGTCCAGGTCTTCGACCAATTTTGTCCCGGCATGGGCGATCTCCATCACGAGTCATGCGCGGGCTTGACCCGCGCCTCCATGGTGCGCTTCCACTGCGGGAAGGTTCATGGATTGCCAAACCCCGGCAATGACGAACTAACGGCGCAATCTTACGATACCGCCGGCGCAAAAGACCATGGAATCCTCATTTGGAGGAATTAATGTCGATTTTCGTTTTTGATGCCTACGGGACATTGTTCGACGTCCACGCCGCGATAGCGCGGCATCGGCAGGAGATGGGACCCGATGCCGACCGGATCTCGATGGTGTGGCGAACCAAGCAGCTCGAATACAGCTGGACACTCACACTTGCCGGGCATTACACGGATTTTTGGACATTGACCGAACGTGCGCTCGATTACGCGCTGGCGCTCGTTCCCAGCGCGAACCAAGCACTTAGGCTCAAGCTGCTGGACGCCTACTTCAGGCTCGACGCATTTCCCGACGCGCGCACGACACTCAAATCGCTGAAGGCGAAGGGCTGCATGACCGGCATTCTGTCGAATGGGTCACCGGCCATGCTCAAAGGCGCCGTGGACGCGGCCGGCATCGGCAGCGACCTCGATGCGCTATTGTCTGTCGATACGTTGAAAATGTTCAAGCCGCGGCCGGAGGTCTACTCTTTGGTCACGCAACACTTCGGATGCAAGCCCGGCGACGTCACCTTCGTCTCTTCAAACCGCTGGGACGTGATGGCCGGTGTCTCAGTCGGCTTCCGCGGCATGTGGGTCAATCGCGCGAAATTGCCCGACGAGTATCCTGACTTTGCGCCAGCTCGAGTCCTGATCGATCTGAATGCATTGACGGAATTCGCCTAGCACTTTGGTCGCATCGGACGCGACTGGCGCGACCGCGCATCACGGCCTATATGCCGGCTGCACACTCCCGAACGATTCCCCCTCCATGCAGCCGATCATTTCCGTCAAAGGCCTGTCGAAAAGCTATGCGTCCGGATTCAAGGCGCTCAGCGGCATTGATCTCGACATCCGTCGCGGTGAAATATTTGCGCTGCTGGGACCGAACGGAGCCGGCAAGACCACGCTGATTGGTATTATTTGCGGCATACTGGTGCCCACGCAGGGCAAGGTCACGGTCGATGGCCATGACATCATCAAGGACTATCGTGCGGCCCGCTCGCTGATCGGATTGGTGCCGCAGGAACTGCACACTGACTCCTTCGAGAGCGTCTGGGCAACCGTGTCGTTCAGTCGCGGGCTGTTCAACAAGCCGAAAAATCCTGCCTACGTGGAGAAAGTGCTGCGCGCGCTTTCCCTCTGGGACAAAAAGGACGACAAGATCATGACGCTGTCGGGCGGCATGAAACGGCGCGTACTGATCGCCAAGGCGCTGTCGCACGAGCCGCAGATCCTGTTCCTTGACGAGCCAACCGCCGGTGTTGACGTCGAATTGCGCAAGGACATGTGGCAGGTGGTCCGCGATCTCCGCGATTCCGGCGTGACGATCATTTTGACCACGCACTACATCGAGGAAGCCGAGGATATGGCGGACCGCATCGGCGTCATCAACAAGGGCGAAATCATCCTGGTAGAGGACAAGAACGAATTGATGCGCAAGCTCGGGCAAAAGCAACTCGCCTTGCATCTGCAAAAGAAACTCGACGCGGTGCCCGCAGAGCTCTCTGCCTACAATCTCAAATTGGGGGCGGACGGGACGGAGCTAGTCTTTACCTACGACAGTCAGGTTGAGCGCACCGGCATTACTGGACTTCTGACCGACCTAAACCGTGCTGGCATCCGCTTCCGGGACCTGCAGACCACGCAAAGGTCGCTCGAGGACATATTCGTTGGATTGGTGAGCGACAGGTGATGAACCTCCGGGCTGTATCTGCAATCTACCGGTTTGAGATGGCGCGCACGGGCCGCACCATCTGGCAGAGCATTGTCTCGCCGGTGCTTTCCACGTCCCTCTATTTCGTGGTGTTTGGGGCCGCGATCGGCTCACGCATCACGGAGATCGAAGGTGTCTCCTATGGTGCATTCATCGTCCCCGGCCTGATCATGCTGACGCTGCTCACACAGAGCACGATGAACGCATCCTTCGGAATTTATTTCCCCCGCTTTACCGGGACGATTTACGAAATCCTCTCGGCGCCGGTGTCTCCATTCGAGATCGTGCTCGGCTACGTGGGAGCGGCGGCGACGAAATCGATCATCCTTGGCCTGATCATCCTGGTAACGTCCTGGCTTTTTGTTCCGCTGCAGATTGCTCACCCGTTCTGGATGGTCGCGTTCCTGCTGCTGACTGCCGCGACATTCAGCTTGCTCGGTTTCATCATCGGTATTTGGGCCGAGGGTTTCGAAAGGCTTCAAATTGTACCGCTGCTGATCATCACACCGCTGACTTTTCTCGGTGGGACCTTCTACTCGACCAGCGTGCTGCCGCCGATCTGGCAGACAATCGCACTGTTCAACCCGGTCGTTTACCTGATTAGCGGCTTCCGCTGGAGCTTCTTCGAAATCGCCGACGTCAGCCATAACGTCAGCGTCGGCATGACTCTCCTTTTCCTTGCGGCGTGCCTCGCCACGGTATGGTGGATGTTCAGGACCGGCTACAAGCTGAAAAAATAGCTGCTCACTTTCCCGTGGTCATGGAACAAGCGCCCCGCGCTGGGGTGAGTTCTTGCGGGCTTAACGTGCTGGAGGCATACCGATGTGGCTTCCACTCAAGACGTTTGCGGGTCTGACAATTGCAACCGCGCTGTCATCGACGGTCTTCGCCCAAGGACTCGTCACCCAAAAGAACGTCTCGCTTGCCATGGCTCAGACGATCGCCCAGGCGGCGCTGGCGCAATGCGAGAGCATGGGCTTCAAGGTGTCAGTCGCGGTCGTGGACAGAGGCGGCCTGACGATCGTCATGCTTCGCGGCGACGGCGCCGGATTGCATACGCCGGAAGGGGCCGAGCGCAAGGCCTACACGGCGCGCACCTTCAGCCAACCATCCGCCGATTTCGTCAAGCGTCTGTCCGACGGGCCGGATACCGTCGGCTCCAGGCAGTACACTCGTGTGCTCGCCCTGGGTGGAGGCCTTCCCATCAAGGTCGGCAGCGAGGTCGTGGGCGCGGTCGGCGTTTCTGGGTCGCCCGGCAAGGACGACGTCTGCTCGCAGGCCGGCATCGACAAGGTCGCAGATCAACTTAGATAGCCGGGCGCTAGGCTTCTGCGAGTGCGTGCAGAATGCGCGCCCAGGAGCGGATGCCCTTGTGATAGCACTTCAGGTCAAATTTTTCGTTCGGCGAGTGCACGCGGTCATCGTCAAGCGCGAACCCGACGAGCAGCGAGTCCATCCCGAGCACGCTCTTGAAATCCGCCACGATCGGGATCGACCCGCCGGCGCCGACTGTCACCGCCTTGTGTCCCCACTCCTGGGCGAGCACATCCCTGGCTTTGTTGAGTGCCGGATTGTCGAATGACAGCTGCAAGGGTGGGGCCAGGCCAAAATTACCAAATTCCACTCGGCAGTCGGAAGGCAACCGCTCGCGCACAAAGGCACGGAAAGTATCACGAATCTTTTCAGGATCCTGCGCGCCGACCAACCGGAACGAAACCTTTGCGCTGGCTTCGCCCGGAATGACGGTCTTGGCGCCCTCCCCGGTATATCCGCCGATGATGCCGTTGATCTCGGCGGTCGGACGCGTTGTGACCATTTCGATCAACATGCGATCCTTCTCGCCGGACGGCTTTTTCAGACCGATTGGGCCCAGAAATTTTTCCGGCGTGAGATCGAGGCCTTTCAAGTCGGCCTTGATGTCAGCTGGCAGTTCTTTCACCCCGTCGTAAAAGCCGGGAATCGTGACGCGGCCGTTGCCGTCCCACATCGCGCCGAGAATTGCTGACAGCAGCCGCAATGGATTTTGGGCCGCTCCACCGAACACGCCGGAGTGCAAGTCGCGGTCGGCGCAGATAATTTTCACGTCTTCATAGACCAGTCCGCGCAGCGACGTTGTTATTGCGGGGGTGGCGGCATCCCACATTGCGGTATCGCAGACCAACGCGAGGTCGAGTTTGAACTCTGCGGCATTGTCACGGACGAACTTGAACAAATTGCGTGAGCCACACTCCTCCTCCCCCTCGATCATTGTGGTAATGGGCAGCGGCAGCCTGCCCGTAACCGCCTTGAAAGCGCGGCAGGCCTCGATGAACGTCATCGCCTGCCCCTTGTCGTCGCAGGCCCCGCGCGCCACGATGATTTTGCGCCCGTCCGGCAGCGTTTCGACGCGAGGCTCGAATGGCGGCGTCTTCCACAAATTCAGCGGATCGACGGGCTGGACGTCGTAGTGCCCGTAAAACAGCACCCGGGGGCCCGCCGCCCCGTTCGCTTTTCCGACCACGACCGGATGACCTTCCGTCGGGCGCACGCTTGTTTCAAAGCCGATTGATTTCAGGTCCGCGGCAACATGCTCCGCGGCAGCACGGCACTGATCGGCGAAGGCCGGGTCCGTCGAAACCGATGCGATCCGCAATAAAGCGAACAAACGGTCAAGACTTTGGTCGATATCTCGGTCGATGCGGTCGAGAACCGCGTCGAGTGTGCTCATGAGCAACTCCGTAGGGGCAAGCCCGATTGAAAAACCGGACGATCAACACGTGGCCTGTATATCCTTATTCTAGCGGGGCTTTCGGCAACAGATGGAACGCCACTAAAGTGCCTGCGACGTCTACCTCAAGTTTCATGATCGCACCAATGGGCAAGAATGATCTCGCAGAGACTAGATGGCGTTCGGTGCCGCAACTTCTAGCAGGAACCGTGCTGCACCACTCGTCGGCACGCGATGTCATTCGAAATGCCACTAAGGTGCGCCGGTTGGATGTTGCAACGCGGTCGCACTTGAGACAAATGCGACTTAACCCCGCTTGTCATGGCCGAAATCGGTGTTCAATATGGACGTTAATCCGCCACAAGTGCGGGGGGTGAGGGGTCATGGATGAGTTAGTCGGCCGTCTCGTCGCCAATGTCGGCGTCGATCGCGGGACCGCCGAGAAGGCGGTTGGCATTATCCTTGGTTTCCTCCGCAAGGAGGGCCCGCCTGACAAAATACAGGCTCTCATTGATCGGCTTCCGGGGGTGGAAGCTTTACTCGCACAACATTCGGAATCTGGTGGCGCGTTTCCCATGGATGGCATCATGGGGGCCGGAACGAAAATGATGTCGGCGGGACTAAGCATGGGTCAGGTGCAGGGCGTCACTCGCGAAACTATCGCCTATGCTCGGGAAAAAATCGGCGACGATGCCGTGGGGGAAATCGTCGGAGCGATCCCGGGCCTGAGTCAGTTTGTTTGAACCGGTTCACTTGAACGATAACTAGAAAAAAGGCGGCGGAGGCAAGGAATGTCCTATCCCATCACCGATATCGACGGGGTCGACGGCGAGGTTGCCGCCGTTCTCAAGTCGGTGGGGCTCAGGTCAACCGACCGCCTACTCGAGGCGGCCCGTACGGTGAAGGGACGCAAGGTGCTCGCTACGAGAACCGGCTTCAACGAGAAGCAGCTCCTCTACTGGGCGAACGTTGCGGACCGCATGCGCATCAAAGGTGTGCGCAAGGAGTACGCCGAACTGCTGCAGGCGGCAGGCGTCGATACCGTCAAGGAGCTCAAGTATCGAAACCCGATCAATCTCGCCAAAGCGATGGCCGACGCAAACCGGAAGCGTAGGCTGGTCCGGATTTTACCGTCGGAAAAAATGGTCAAACGCTGGATCGAAAACGCCAAGCTGCTGCCGTTAAAGATCACTTACTGACGCATCCACGCGCGCTTGACAGCCCCCCGCCGACCGCGCAAAGCGACCGGCATGGGAATGGCTCGAACCCTCAAAATTGGTGCCGGATCGCCGCAAAAGTCCGCTCCCAACGTGCTTGCGGAGCTGCTGGCGCCCGGTCGTCCGCTTGTCATGGGCATTCTCAACGTCACGCCGGACTCTTTCTCAGATGGCGGCCGGTTCTTCGAGCCTGGCAAGGCCATCGCGCACGCCCGCGATATGGCCGCTCAGGGAGCCGATATTATTGATATCGGAGCAGAATCCACCCGGCCCTATGGAGGCCCGGTTCCGGTGTCGGCCGATGACGAGAAGACCCGGCTCGCGACGGTACTACCTGCGGTCGTCGCGTTTGGCGTGCCGGTCTCGATCGACACCATCAAGGCTTCGATCGCCGCCTGGGCACTCGACCAGGGCGCCGCAATCGTCAATGACGTATGGGGCCTGCAACGCGATCCCGAAATGGCATTCCTCGTCGCCAAACGCGGCGTGCCGGTCATCGTGATGCACAATCGCGAGTCGGCGGATCCGGGCATCGACATCGTTGCCGACGCGATCGACTTTTTTTCGCGTTCTTTGGAAATCGCGGCCCGTGCCGGAATTGCGCGAGAGTGTATCGTCCTGGATCCCGGGATTGGCTTCGGCAAGACACCTGAGCAAAGCATCACCTGCATCGCCCGTCTTGCCGAATTCAAATGCTTCGGTTTGCCTCTGCTCGTTGGGGCATCCCGGAAACGATTCATCAGCACCGTGACCCCATCAACACCGGATGAGCGCATCGGTGGCTCGATCTCGGCCCACCTGCTCGCGGTTGAAAAGGGCGCCGTGATCATCCGCGCGCATGACATCGTGGAGACCGTACAAGCGCTACGGGTAGCCGCCGCCATTGAGGCCGCACGATGAGCGATCGGATTTTCGTCAAAGGTCTCGCTCTTCACGCCTATCACGGCGTGATGCCACATGAAGCCAAGGTGGGGCAAACCTTCGTCATCGATCTCGATCTCGAGATCGACCTTTCAGCCGCTGCGCGCTCAGACAAGGTCGTCGATACCGTCTCCTACGACAAGGTCGTCGACTGCGTGAGCAAGGCGTTTTGCGCCCAACGCCTTCGCCTGATCGAAGCTGCCGCCGGCCGAGCCGCCGACGCCGTGCTTGCGGCTTTTCCACGCGTGCGATCCGTGCGCATCACGATACACAAGCCACACGCTCCGATCGCGGCCACCTTCAGCGACGTCGGGGTGACGCTTGTGAGGAGCCGCCATGCCTGAAGCGCTGCTAGCGCTGGGTGGCAATGTCGGAAACAGCCGCGCCATTCTCGATCGCGCCATCGGACTGCTCTGCGACGGAAAAGAAGTGCGCCTGATAGCTCGTTCGTCCGACTACCGAACGCCGCCATGGGGCTTCAAATATCAGCCGCATTTCGTCAACCTCGCGATCATGGTTGAAACGACACTCGGCCCACGTGAGCTGCTGGCCCTCGCGCAGGAGGTCGAGCTCAGGCTCGGCCGCGACCGCACGCAGGAAAAGCGTAATGGCCCGCGCACCGCCGATATCGATATCCTTGCCTATGACGACCTCACATTGAATGAGCCGGATTTGACGCTGCCGCACCCGCGTTTGTTCGAGCGTGCTTTCGTCCTGGTGCCGCTGGCCGAGATTGCGGGAGACCGTGTCATCGCGGGCCGGCGCGTCGGCGAGGCCGCCCGTGCCGTGGACGCCGACCAGATCCATCGCCTGCCGTGACGTTCGATAGCCCAGTGCGGCCGACTGTGCCATTTTGCCCCTTATGAGTGACGATTTTCCCCTCGCCGCCGAGTTCCCGCCGACCACCCGGGACGACTGGCGGAGACTGGTCGAGGCTGCCCTTAAAGGCGCCTCGTTCGACAAGAGGCTTGTGAGCCACACCTATGACGGGCTGCGCACCGAACCCCTTTATGCGCGCGCGGCGGGCGCAAAACCCGTCACCGGCCGCATCCCGGGCGCGGCTTGGACCCTAATGCAACGCGTTGACCATCCGGACCCGGCGGCGGCAAACGAACAAGCCTTGCAAGACCTCGAAAACGGTGCGACCGGGCTGACGCTGGTCATGGCCGGCTCGGTCAGCGCTAACGGCTACGGTCTTGATGCGTCGCCAGCAACGCTTGCGCGCGTGCTGCAAGACGTGAAGCTCGATGCCGGAGTCACCATCGATTTTAATCTAAGCCCCGCCACACGCGTCGCTGTCCAGCACTTCGCGGCGCTCGTGCAAAGCCGGAAGCTTCCGCCGACTGCGATAGACATGCGCGCGAGCATCAACCCGGTCGGCGGATTCGCCGCCACCGGCACGAGCCCGCAGCCATGGAACGCAATTTCGAAAAGCTTCGCTGGCGTGATCAGCGAGCTAGCATCACAGGGCTTTCGCGGGCCGTTCGCAGTGGCCGATGGCCGCATTATTCACAATGCCGGCGGTTCGGAAGCACAGGAGCTTTCATTCGTCATTGCGAGCGCGGTCGAATACCTGCGCGCGCTTGAAGCGAGCGGCCTCCCCCTCGGTACCGCGCGCGATATGATTTATTTCCGGCTTTCCGCGGACGCTGACGAATTCCTCACCATTGCCAAATTTCGCGCGCTGCGGAAATTGTGGGCGCGGATCGAAGAAGCCTGCGCCCTTGCGCCGAAGCCGGCCTATGTCGCGGCGGAAACCGCCTGGCGCATGATGACCAGGCGCGATCCCTACGTGAACATGCTGCGAACGACCATCGCCGTCGCTGCTGCAGGTGTTGGCGGCGCCGACAGCATTGTGGCCCTGCCTCACACCGCGGCGTTGGGCTTACCCGATGCATTCGCGCGCCGCATCGTGCGCAACACCCAGCTCATTTTGCTTGAGGAGTCGAACCTTGCGAGGGTCGCCGATCCTGCCGCAGGCTCCGGCGCCATCGAGGATCTGACTCAGAAAGTGTGCTCCGCCGCGTGGACCTTGTTTCAAGAAATCGAAGGCGCGGGCGGCGCATGGGCGGCGCTCGAAGCCCGTCTTATTCAGACGAAGGTCGCCGCCGTGCGCACCGAGCGTCAGCAGGCGGTCGCCCGCCGCAAGGATGCGCTCACCGGCACCAGTGATTATCCCAGCCTCGATGAAGCGCCCGTGGCCGTACTTGGTGTCGCGCCGGTGACGCCGCCGAAAGAGGCGGCCACAAGGCTGACGACCGACGCTTTGCCGCGCATCCGGCTGGCCGGGCCGTTCGAAGCCTTGCGCGATACGTCCGACCGCGTGCTTGTCAAGACCGGCGCGCGGCCGAAAGTCTTCCTGGCCAATCTCGGCAAGCTGTCGGACTTCATGGCGCGCGCGACCTTCGCCAAGAATTTCTACGAGGCCGGCGGTATCGAGGCCGTGACGAATGACGGCTTTAAGACCCAGACCGAAATGATTGCCGCTTACAAGGCATCCGGTGTCAGGCTCGCCTGCTTGTGTTCAACGGACAAAATTTATGCGGATGAGGCGGCTGTAGCCGCCGAGGCGCTCACTGCTGCCGGCGCAATCGTCCACCTTGCCGGCCGGCCGGGCGAAAAAGAGAAAACCTGGCGGCAGGCAGGCGTGAAGGACTTTATTTATGTAGGTTGCAACGCACTTTCGACCCTGCAAGCGGTACATGGTATTCTTGCCCTCAAATGAGTCAGGTCCCCAATTTCGCAAAGGTCGATTTCCGCGATACGGCCGTGCCTTCAGGCAACGGCTCGGCCGCCCCTTGGGCGACGCCAGAAGGCATCGCCGTAAAACCGGTCTATGGCGAGGGTGACCTCGCCGGCCTCGACTTCCTCGACACCTATCCAGGCAAGGCGCCTTACCTTCGCGGCCCCTACCCCGCGATGTACGCGGCGCAGCC
>DASSYU010000353.1:0-2110 GCA_035703125.1 Pseudolabrys sp.
GGCGCTGCGTGGCGAGTTGAGATTGCCGGATGTGGTCACCAAAAGATCGCCACCCAAAGGCCGTATCCGCGCTTTCGCGGTGGAGCCGTCAGTCACCATCAACAACCAATGGTCTCACCGTTACACGATGGTCGAGGTCACGGGCCTCGATCGCACAGGTCTACTTTATGAACTGACAGCAACGCTGTCCAAGCTCAACCTCAACATTGCCTCCGCACATGTCGCCACCTTCGGCGAACGGGTGGTGGACGTGTTCTATGTGACGGATCTGATGGGCGCGCAGATCACATCACCGACGCGGCAGGCCGCCATCAAGCGCGCATTGATCGCGTTGTTTGCGGCTGGCGAGGACGACAAACACGCCAAGAGCGCCACGACAGCCTGATCTCATTGCTCGGCTTCAAGTGCGCGGCGAAGTTTCCGAATAAGGATACCACGCGCCCGGTCGTCGGCAGCCGCCTCGATTCGTTCATTGATGTCGAGAATGAGCTTCGACATGTCGTTGTGCCAATCGAGCGCGACCACTGCTTCAGGCGCAAGCCTGCGGCGGCGTTCGGTCCCGTCGATTGGTGTGGGCGCCGTTGTCGTCAGTTCGTAGATATCATCGAGGATCGGAGTAAAGACCTTCGCGGTCGGAACCGTACGTTCGGCAATGCGCTCGGAGAGCCCTGCAAGCGCCGGTTCTTCTCCGTGCACCAGGAAGACACCTCTCTGAATCGGACGCCGCGACGCAATCCAGCGCGCAAGCTCTGGTCCGTCGGCGTGACCGGAGTATTCATCGACGTGGCGAATGCGTGCAGCGACCTTGATCTCGTCGCCCTGGATGCGCACCGCTTTGGCGCCGTCCACCAGAAAACGGCCGAGAGTTCCTTGAGCCTGAAATCCCGTAAACAGTACCGTGGCGTTTGCATGCCACAGCCACCGCTTCAGATGATGGCGGATACGTCCTGCATCGCACATCCCGCTTGCCGCAACAATGACGTGAAATCCGACAAACTTTGCGATCGACTTGCTTTCCTCGACGGTCTCGGTACTACGCAGATGCGGCGAGGAAAGCAGCCGATCGACGTCTACGTCGGCACCAAGAGATTTTGCATGCTGACGGAACACCTGCGTCGCGCGAATGGCCAGCGGAGAATCAAGAAAGATCGGCGCCGCCGGTATGGCGCCGCGGTCCATCAAATCGACGAGGTCGACGACCAGCTCCTGCGTGCGCTCGACTGCAAATGCAGGAATAAGAAGTGCCCCGCCTGCCGCGTGAGCATCGTGCACCTCGGTGGCAAGGTGTTGGCGACGCGCTTCCCGGGTCACGGCCGGACGATCTTCGTTGCCATATGTCGACTCGGATATCACGTAGTCGAGGCCCGTCGGCGCTCTTGGTTCCGGCTGAAACAGCTTTGCATCGGGGCCAATATCTCCCGACGCGAGAACAAGCAGCGGCTGCCCGGAAATTCCTTCATTAGCGAATTCGAGTTCAATGGACGCGGAACCCAGCAGATGGCCCGCATTCCAATACCTCGCGCGCACGCCGGGTATGGCCTGAAACCACGTTTCGTATTCGACCGCCTGGAAAGCGTCGAGCGTGGCAACAGCGTCAGCCTGCGTGTAAATCGGACTGACTTCCGCACGTCCCCGAGCCGCATTGCGCCGGTTCAGCATCGCAACCTCTGTTTCCTGGATGCTTCCGGCGTCCGGCAGCATATATGAGCACAGATCGATAGTGCCGCGCGTTGCCATAATGCGCCCGCGGAAACCTTCGCGCGCCAGCTTGGGCAGGAGCCCGCTATGGTCGATGTGCGCGTGCGTCAGCAGGACATTCGAAATTTCGGATGGGCGGAAAGGAAATGCGCTGTAGTTCAGCGCTTTCAACGTCTTCGAGCCCTGAAAGAGACCGCAATCGACCAGTAGGCGTCCCGCTGGCGTTTCGAACAAGTAGCACGAGCCGGTAACCGTGCGTGCCGCCCCGCAGAATCGCAACGTAACGCTCATAAATCGACTTCCTTTCGCAGGGCATCCGCCAGGACACCGTCGAGCGCGATCGCGTTTGTCGGATGTGGCACGCTGGTCGTGGAACGGATCGAGCGCACTCCCGCATCAAGGAAGGTTTGCG
>DASSYU010000529.1:0-7835 GCA_035703125.1 Pseudolabrys sp.
GCGCAGGGCCGGCAGGTTTTCATTGCCGGTCAGGTTGGCTGGAACGGTCAGGGGAAATTCGAAAGCGACGATTTTGTCGCTCAGGTTGAACAGGCTTTGAAAAATATTGTCGATGTTCTTGCGGCGGCAGGCGGCGAGCCGTGGCATCTGGTGCGCCTCACCTGGTATGTGACGGACAAGGTTGAGTACGTGGCCCGTCAGAGGGAGATTGGCGAAGCATATCGCAGGACGGTTGGCCGGCATTTTCCGGCGATGACGCTATTGGTTGTCGCCGGCCTGCTGGAGCCGCGGGCCAAGGTTGAAATCGAAGGAACGGCCGTTATCGCGGATTAGCCGACTGCAACGTCGCGTCCGATGCCCGCCTCGCGCGTCGCTTACGGCGACCCTGGAACCAGTAAACGGAATAAGGGATGACGACCATGACGATGAACAAAAAGAAGTATGGCAGTTGCAGCGGGTGATCGCTTTTTTTGAACTGATCGAGAATTTCCACGATCCAGTAGCCTTCCCACAACAGGAACACGACCCAGCCAAACAACCTCTGGTTCTGTTTCTGCCGCCGCTCGGCATAGGCTGCCGCTTCGGCGGGCCGTGGCTGGATGACGCCGGTATTGATTTCCGCCCACCGCCTGCGATTCTCCATAAATTGCTCGCGCCGCCTGGCGCGGATTGCGTTTCTGATGGCGAGTTTCCTTTCGCGGCGTCTATGAAAACGATCCTTCACCAATTCTTTCGCGAGATAGAGCATCAAGCAGATGGCCAGAAGCCAACCGATAATGATCAGGATGTTGAGCATCGGATTCTGGCCCGCCAAGCCATCAATATTAGTCTGTTTTTACTAACATTCGCGAACATATCCGGAATTTCCCTACTTGTCACAACGCGCGTGCCCGGAGAAGGGGGCCACCGGGAAATTCCAATTCTATCCCCGCCATCGATCCATAAAAATTCCGGGCTCTGTGTGAGCGGCGCCACAAAGCGCCGAAAGGGGCTATGCGACTGTCGACTCTGGGGAGGGTAGCGCAGGAGGCTCGCATGCGTAGAGCACTCAATGTCGCACTTGTCGTCGCTGGGGTTCTGGTGAACGTGTTGGCCTCGCGCGAGACCACGGTTGCAAATTCGCAGGCCGCTCAGGGGCCTGCCCAGAACGGCGCCATCGTCTACGGTCTGCATGTGGCTTTGCCGAGCAACATGAAAAACTTTCCGCCGGAGCTGGTGCCGTTGCCCTGATTCTGCCGGATGGACCCATGGCCGATTGGTCCGGACCGCGCTTGTGTGGTTGAATTGGCCTGATGGCGCCAGATTCAACAAGCGACGATTTCTATCGCACGGCTCCGACATTTCGCGACTTCCGGCTTGTGGCAGATGAACTCTCTTTCAGCTCGCTGCCGGGCGACTGGCTCATCGGCGTCGCTGATGTTGAGCAGTCGACGAAGGCGATTCAGGAAAATCGTTACAAGGCGGTGAACATGGCTGGAGCGGCCGTGATTGCTGCGGTCGCCAATGCTGTCGGTGGGAGAGATTTTCCCTTTGTGTTCGGTGGCGACGGGGCGAGCTTTGCTGTTTCGCCCGCCGACGCAGGGATAGCCCGGCAAGCTCTTGCCGAAACCGCGGCCTGGGTCCGCGAGGATCTCGACCTGACATTGAGGGTAGGGATGGTGTCCGTCGAAGAGGTCCGGCGGAACGGCCACGACGTCCGCGTCGGACGGTACGCCGTTTCGGACAATATAAGCATCGCAATGTTCTCGGGTGGCGGAGTTGCGTGGGCGGACGCGGCGATGAAGCGTGACGAAATAAGCGTTCCGCGCGCACCTGCCGGAGCGCGGCCGGATCTGTCGGGCCTGTCCTGCCGCTTCGAGCAGTTTCTCACGCAGTACGGACAAATTCTTTCGGTGTTGGTGCTACCGGCCGACATCTCGCGCATGTCCGCCTTCCGTGCGGTGGTCAAGCAGATCATCAGCATGGTGGAAGGGTCATCTGAATGCGCGCGGCCGGCTGCACGCGAAGCCATGCAATTAAAATGGCCTCCGCAAGGCTGTGATCTCGAGGCGCTGGCCAGCCGAAATGCCGGAGAGTCGACCTCCGTGGCCAGACTGAAAGTCTATGCGCGAACTTTTCTTTATTTCCTCATTATGCGGTTTAACCTACGCGTCGGCAGCTTTGTCCCAAGGAAATATCTGTCCGAGGTGGTGGCCAACTCGGATTTCCGGAAGTTCGACGACGCGCTGCGCATGATTGTCGACTGCTCACCCGGCATGGCGCAAGAAATCGAGGACACTTTGGCGGCGGCGGCGAGGGAACGACACATCCGCTATGGCTGCCACCGCGAAGACGCTGCCATCATGACCTGCTTCACGCCTTCGCCGTCGCAGCCAAGCCATGTCCATTTCATCGACGGTGCCCAGGGCGGCTATGCACTCGCGGCGGCCGCGCTCAAGCAGCGGCTCTAGCTGCTGTGGATTCGGAAAAAATATCCCAGTGAATTCATTGGCTTTCGCCACACGATTGTGATGGCCGTCACAGCGTCGGCACCGATGATACCGCTACCATAGAAGAATTCTATGTGGGCGGGCGCACAATGATCACAGTTCCGGAACTCTCTGCAGAAGCACTTGGATCATTTTTAACGTCGCACCTCGGCCGCCGCTTTTCGTCGACCGAGGCCGAATTGGCCGAGCTTGTGCCGTCTGTCGCCCGACTTGCACTGGAATGTATCGGCAACAGCGACGCGCTCTACCACAACGTCGAGCATACGATGCTCGTCACGCTTGTCGGCTACGACATTATGAAAGGCCGGGCGCTGCTCACGCCGACCTCGCCAGCCGATTTTGCGCATGTCCTCGTCGCCTGCCTGCTTCACGACATTGGCTATGTGCGGGGTATTCTGGAGGGAGACGGCCCCGACGAATATGTCGTCAATGGGCAAGGACGCCGCACCAAGCTTCCGCGCGGATCCTCCGATGCGGCCCTGCTGATGCACCATGTGGACAGGTCGAAGCTCTTTGTCATGGACCGGATTGGCAGCAGCGATCTCCTCGATGCCGCAAGGATTGCCCGCTCGATTGAATTTACGCGTTTTCCTGCGGCGACCGAGCCGAACGGAAACGGCAGTGAGGAAGGTGAACTCGTGCGTGCCGCCGATCTCATCGGCCAGCTTGGCGATCCTCAATATCTACGCAAGGCCAATGCGCTCTATTATGAGTTTGAGGAGGTTGGTCTCAACAAGCAGCTCGGGTACGGGTCACCCGCCGATCTCACGGATTTGTATCCTCAGTTCTACTGGAAAACGGTTTCGCCCTACATCCAGACCGCGATCCGCTATCTCAACGTGACGTCGAGCGGCCGCCAATGGATCGCAAATCTCTACAGCAACGTCTTCCGGGCGGAGCGCGATCTTCGGCTGTCGGGGCCGCAGCGATAGCCGAAGCAGACAGTCGTTGGACGCGACATGCGAAGGGGGCTAGGTTGTCCGAGCCGGTGAACCGGTCGATGCCGTGGCTCGCCGCCATTGACTGACGAGGGCTCGTCGCATGGGCGTCCTTCTCTGGGTTCTCATCATTGGTGGCGTCGCCGGCACGATTGCACGCGTGCTCATGCCCGGACCTAACAGGCCCAGGGGCTTCGTGCTCACGATCGTCTTAGGCGTTGCCGGCGCGTTCCTGGCAACTTACATCGGTCATATGCTCGGCATGTACCGCCCAGGAGAAAGCGCAGGCTTTATAGGCGCAAGCGCCGGCGCCTTGCTCATTCTCTTTATCTGGAATCGGCTGGTTGCGGCCGATGTGATCTCCGATCATGGTCTCTAAGCAACGCTAGTTCGCCGATTCAAACCATTGCAAAAAACGAGCGCCGGCGATGCCACGTGTCAGCGCGAGGTTGTATTCACGGAACACGTCCAGCCTTTCCCATCCCCTCTCCGGCCACGTCCTGATCGCGCTCTCCAAACGGGGGAGATCGATCATCTTGCGGGCCAGCGGCGAACGGGAAAGCGCAGCGACCTGTTGCGATAGCGCGCTGCGATTTGCCGCGAGCTTTTCATACCAGTCTGCGGCCTGAAGACCTCGCGAGCGGTTGGTCAAGACCGCTTCGGGAAGCAATCCCCACATCGCGCGACGAACGAGTGAACGGTCAACTCCTTCGGCGAGAAATTGCTCGGGTGGGATTCCAAAGCAATACGAGACGACATCGATGTCCGCCGTCGGGTCGCGGACCTCAACTCCGGTGACGGCCTTTTCCGCCGTGTGCCAGTCTCCGAGGTAATCAACCTGCCCGAGCCCCTGTGCGCGTTCATTTCGGCGGACACGGTAGAGGAAGTCGTGGCCAAACTTGCGGGCCCGATGGTCAACAGCCATGGCATTTGCGAAGTCCACTCGGATGGGAGAATGGTCCTGCCAGGCCGCGGCATGATTTGGCCGCCGGCGGCGGTCGATCCAATTGCCAACCGGCAATGGGACGAGAGGGTCGACAAAAAGCTTTTTGAATGCGACCGACCGCGAAAACGGCGTGCTGCGGTAATAGTGTCGCCATTGACGATGAGCGAGCAGGAATCTCCCGCGCAGCAGGTGGGAAACCGTCTGTGACCAGCCGTCCCAGCTTATCGTGTAGTTTCCATGGAGGCCGCCGAGCAATACGCGGCAATTTTGCCGACGCGCGTGTTCAAGAACACCTAACGTCCAGCCGAAGTTACTTGGATTCCGCACCGGTCCATTCAGCGCAATGAAAAAGCGCTCAAGCGCGGCAAAGTCGTCGCACTCGTTATTGTGCACATAGTGGACATCGACATTGCCGAGCTTGTCCTTGATCGCTTCCACGAAAGGAGTTTCGTCTGCATAAGAACCGTCCGGCACCGGACCGTCGAAGCCTCGGCGCGGGACGCCTGTAAACGCGGGCAGCCTTTGCCTTTTCTCTGCGAGTGCGCAAGCGGCGAGAGCCACGACCGATGAAGAATCGAGGCCGCCGCTCAGGAGTGCGCCTACTGGATGAAGGCTGCGCATCTGGCGCCGAACGGCGCGGTCGAGGTGCTCACGCAACCCTTCCGCATAGGCGGCATCGGACTTCAGCTTGACCGGGGCAATTTCACCCAGCGCCCAGTAGCGCCGCAGCTCGAGGGAGCCGTCGGATCCGACCCGCATCAGGTGTGCGGGCGGAATGCGAAAGATGTTCCGGTAGATGGTGCCGGCATGATCGGCGTGATTGAGCACGAGGAAATCGGCGACCTTTTCCTCGCAGAGCTCTCGTCGCACGTTGTCGAGCGCAAACAGTCCGTTGGGCATCGTGGCAAAGGCAAAAGAGTGCTTGTCCCGGTGCCACATCAGAACATTCAGACCCAGATGGTCACGTGCGAGGGTCAATGACCTTTTGCTGCCGTCCCATATGGCAACCGCAAAGGGTCCGCGCAGCATCGAAAAAATACGGTCGCCGACCTTCTCCCAGGCAAAGAGCAGCAAACGTGCGTCGGACCATTCCGCGACAAGCTGCCGATTCAGAGAAAGACGCACGAGCAAATCGTCGCGATTGTCGATCCGCAGGTCGGCGGTGATCATCGTTCCGCCGGCGCCTCGAGTCGGTTGATGATCGTGCCGGTCCTCGGGAGTCATTCGCATCAG
Organism: Pseudolabrys sp.; assembly: GCA_035703125.1. GTDB lineage: Bacteria > Pseudomonadota > Alphaproteobacteria > Rhizobiales > Xanthobacteraceae > Pseudolabrys. Next base: position 5,607 of record DASSYU010000529.1, read on the forward strand.
GGTGTGAACAAGTCCGACGTTGCCCTGCGCGATGACACCATCTTTATCCGGCCCAAATTGATGAAGGGCGTTCGCCACGCGCTCGAGCTCCTGGCGCCTGACGCCCCTGTCGTCAAAACGGACTATGCCGGCTATGCCGCTCATCGACGAAATGCCTAAACGGTTCTCGGTGCTCCGAACTCGGCAATGCGCGCAAATCGGTCGCCGCCCGTATCACCGATGACCGTGTGGTCGTCGACCTCGACCCAGGCGTGACCGGCCAACTCCTGCTGCTCGCGTGCCACCGCGAGGCAAAGTCTGCTGGCGATGCCGCGTCGGCGCAACATGGCGTGCGCCGCGAGCGCGCGAGGCAGGCATAGATCATTTCGCGGTGAATTCGCTGAGACCATATCGACAGCCCAGTTTATCCATCCGACTTCATCGCCGGAGAATCGACTCGTTCGCCGCGGAGGGCGGTCAACCCAGGCGAAGATCCGGGCGGGAGCGATCAGGCGGACTGCAAGCCGCGCAAAAATAAACATCACGAAAGCTTCGCGTAGATACAAATTCCGCCTGGTCCGCAATTTCATCGGGCATCCTCGACGGCAACGATCCGGGCAAGACGTTGTGTGACCAGCGATTGCAGAAAACTCATGACGTCGCGCGTCATAATTTCAATGTCCACGTCGTGATGCTGCGAAAGCTTTTGCAGGATGTCATCGACCCTGTGCGGGCTTGAGAGCATGCCCCAGATTTCACTCGCGACCTTGTTGAAATCAAAATAGGAGGCCGCTTGCAGGCTCAGAACGATAACGCGGCCATCGCGCTCGGCAGCTGACAGGCCGGTCTCCTGGACGAGGACGCTGTTGACGGTGAGATTCAAAGAACGGCTCCGCTACTGTCCAGACATCGAGAATGCCGGGACCTGCCAACAATCTTACAGTGCGGAAGCGAAACGGCGCAGCCTACAATTGGCTGGGTTGCGATTACTTGTCCGACCGCGACGACATTGGAAACGCCATTTCAAATGAAAAGCCGAGCTTGGACAGGGGCTGGCCAGGTGCTGCCGGTTCGACCACGCGAGGGGAACTGCCGTTTGACGCATTCGAGTCCGCCGAGGAACCGGTGCGGCTGACGATCGGCAATTTCGTAAAGGCCGGCGCCTCCCAGACCGGGCGCGCTTCCGAGGTGCCTGGGCCAGCCTTATTTGGCCGCATCTGTGACCTCCAAAAGACCTCTCTGGCTTCTATGAGATTGGGTCGGCGATGGCAAGAACAGGCTTAAATCCGCAAGAAGTGCGTCGGCGGGACGCTTGGCACCGTATACCCTGCATGGTACGCTTTTTCAGTATTTTCGGGGGGAATTCGGCAATAAATTCAATTGCCACCCAGGTCGTGACCAGCCTGAAAAAGACGAGAAAGGATCTGCCATGGCACAGAAATCATCGTCCACCAGCACATCGACTGACGAAGCGATTGCCGAAGGCGCATCGCGCGACGAAACGGCACTGAATTTGGTCAACCGCTTCGCGTTGTGGTCGGGCGTTGCGGGGCTCATACCCATCCCGGTGATCGATGTCGCCACCGTTGGCGGACTTCAGATCCAAATGGTGCGCCGGCTGTCGCAGGTCTACGACGTCGATTTCTCGGAGAATCGCACCAAAGCAATCGTCGCAAGCCTTGTCGGTTCGCTGATTCCGGCCACAAGCGGCATTGGTGCGGCGAGCCTGCTTAAGGCGGTCCCGGTGCTGGGGACGATTACGGCCGGATTTGTCATGCCGGCTCTGTCTGCTGGTGCGACCTTTGCCATTGGCAAGGCGTTCATTCAGCACTTTGCGTCGGGCGGTACGCTGCTGGATTTCAACCCGCCGGATTATCGGGAGTTCATCAGAGCCCAGCGCGACATGTGGGATTCACGCCGGAGTGGCAAGTCTCAATCAAGCGAAGCGGCGAGCACGGCGGGCAGCTGATGTCCGAAAACTTGCTTCGGGCCCGGGCGTGACCGGAATCCCGGCATGTTTGGGCCCAGGCGACGGCGGGACAGGGGCTGATGGTCGAACCGGTCATTTATGTCATCTTCTGCGTCCTGACGGGGCTGCTCGGGATCGACCGGCGAATGGGCTTCTTCGGGACGTTCCTGATCGCGATCGTGACCACTCCGTTTATCGTTCTGCCGATTTTGCTGCTCACTGCCCCCTCATCGGGACGGGTCGGGTGGTGGCGTCGGCGAAATTCGTAGATTGCCTTGTTG
>DASSYU010000543.1:0-7742 GCA_035703125.1 Pseudolabrys sp.
ATGACGGCGACACGGCTTGGCGCCGCCGATATGCGGTCGCTGCAGGAGCTGCTGTACAAGCCGTCAATGTCGGTCGCGATGACCTTCTCGACCGACCCCCAGCATGGGCTGGTGGCTACGCGTTTTGACGGTCCGGCAGTGGTTTTCGTGGCCACGATGACGTTCGTGACGCAATCGGCCGCGGCCGCATTCACATCGCAAACGACAGCGTCTCTGCGCTGATCTCCGTAGAGTGCAGAGTCCTTTCCTCCCGCTCGTCCCCGCGAAAGCGGGGACCCAGAGCCCAAACGCTGGATTCCCGCTTTCGCGGGAATGAGCGGATGACGAAATCGAATCAGTCCAACTGAATCCCTAGTTCGCCATTCCCAAGGCGTGCAGGTAGGTGTCGAGAACCTCCTGCTGCTCGCGGCGCTCGTCGGTGTTGAGCTTGCGGAGACGCACGATCGTGCGCAGGGCCTTGGTATCGAAGCCGGTGCCTTTCGCTTCGGCGTACACGTCGCGGATGTCGCCGGAGGTGGCCTTTTTCTCTTCCTCGAGGCGCTCGATGCGCTCGACAAAGGCTTTCAACTGATCCTTGGCAAAGCGGGTTGCCGGTTGTTCTTTTGCGGCCGCGGCTGCAGGCATCGACGTCTCCTTGACTACGCACGGCAGATGATACCTGCCGCTTGCCAGGAAGCTTTCTGAGTTGAATGACCTCAGGTCAAGGCGCGGACGCCGTCATCCACGCTGTTCACAAGCCGGCGGTGACTACGAATGGCGGGGGCTGGACTTTTCGAACGCGGCTTTTTGCTCGGTCGAAGCCTCTTTTTGGAATTTCTTGCGCCATTCGTCGTACGGCATGCCGTAGACGATTTCACGGCTTTGGTCCTTGCTCATGGCAAGGCCCTTTTCGTCGGCGGCTTCCTTCATCCAGTTCGACAGGCAATTGCGGCAAAAGCCGGCGAGATTCATCATGTCGATGTTCTGCACGTCGGTGCGCGACCGCAGGTGCTCAACAAGCCGCCGGTAGACCGCGGCTTCAAGTTCAGTGCGGGTCTTGTCGTCCATGGTGACCTCCTCCACTCTGGGAAAGATAGACACGACCCGCGCCCGTTTGAAGGGCCAGAAAGCGTCCGGATGTCGTCTCGACAGGAGAGCGCAGAGTGAAGTTTGCCCATTTTTCGCATGTCTGGGGCAAGCCAGGCATGACCCCGCACCTGCGTTACGAGGAATTATGGCGCGAACTTCGACTCTGCGACGAGCTTGATTACGACTACGGGTTCTGCGTCGAACACCATTTCCGTCCCGACGAGAGCTGGATCTCGTCGCCCAGCGTCTACATCGTCGGCGCGGCCGCCCGCACCCGCAACATCCGCGTCGGCTCGATGGGCTACATCGTGCCGCTCTACCATCCGCTGCGGCTGGCCGAGGAGATCGCGCTCGTCGACCAGATGATCGGTGGGCGCATGGAGCTCGGCCTCGTCCCCGGCATCAACGCGGAGTATTTCAAGCCATTCGGCTTCGACTACAACCTGCGCAAATCGCCTACGCTTGAATTCGTCGACTATCTGCGGGCGGCCTATGGCGAAACGCAGCCGTTCTCCTTTCAGGGCGAGGTTCACCGCACCGACAGCGCTCTGCTCGCGGTGCAGCCGGTACAAAAGCCTTATCCCCCGCTCTGGATGATGAGCCGCGATCCGCAGACGCTCGAATTCTGCGCACGCAATGCAATCAATCCCGGATATTTCCTGGTCTATCCGCGCGCGGACGCGGCGCCGCGCTATCGCAAATTCCTTGCGGACTGGGCGGCCGCCGGCCACCGGCAGCCGCCGAAAATCGCCTATTGCACCATCGTCTATGTGGACGAAACCGACCAGAAGGCGCTCGACGTCGCATTGGCGCGGGCCTCGCGGGCCTATGAGGGATTTCTGCCGCCGCCCAAGCCCGGCGAGACGTTCGAGCAACGCGCGCGCGAGCATGCGAAGAAATTCATCGGCCGCGGCGAGCCGGGCGCCTCCGAGATCATGGCCAATCTCTTCGACCCCGACTATCTCATGAAGCACGAGCTGGTCTTCATCGGCTCGCCCAAGACGGTGACGGAAAAACTCCGCGCCGCAGCCGAGTCAGGCCTGTTCAACGTCTTCATGGGCGAGTTCAACTTCTCGGACCTGCCCGAGCCCGAGCTGATGCGCTCGATCCGCCTGTTCGGCGAGAAGGTTATCCCCGCCCTGCGCGGCTACGAGCCGTTCTGACGCTTACGCCGGCGCCTGCCCCGCTTGCAGTTCCGGATGCGCCCGCAGGCGTGCCTCGTTGAGCTTCCAGATGGCGAAGCAGACCACCGCGCCGAGCGCGAATGGCAGCGCCGACCACATGTAAAGCTTCTCGACCGGTAGGCCGACGAACAAGGCGCCCAACAGCGGCCCGATGATCGAGCCGACGCGGCCGATGCCAAGCTCCCAGCCCGAGCCGTTGGCGCGCAGCGAGGTGGGATAGACCAGCGCGCCGGCGACGTTGATGCCGGTCTGGATGCCGAGAACGCAGAAGCCCGCAAAGAAGGTCGCGATCGCGAGCGCCGTCGTCGAGGTGGTGCCGGCAAAACCGATCGAGGCGACGACCGGCACCGCGATCACAAAGACAATCGCAATGGCAAAAAAGCGCTTGCGCTCGAACCAGCGCGCCAGCGCCAGCGAGCCCACCGTGCCGCCAACCTGGATCATGGCGCTGGCGAGCGCGCCGACGGACGGCGGTAGTTTCAGCATCTGCATCAAAGTTGGAGTCCAGGACAGCAGGAAGAAATAGCCCATCAAATTGAGGGCAAAGAGCAGCCATAGCAGCGGCGTGATCAAGTGCAGCCCCTGACGGAAAAGGTAGACCGGATTGAAGCCACGGAATTGCTGCTCGTCCTCGATGATGAATGTTGCGTTGGGCGGTACCTTGAAGTTCGGGTCGAGCGCCGCAATGGTCTTCTCCATCTTCGCACGCTGACTTTCGTGCAGCGCCATGAACTTGATCGATTCCGGCAGCGCGAACACTCCGATCAGCGCAAGAACGACCGGCACGATGCCGCCGATGATGAACAGGATCTGCCAGCCATGTGCCGGCACCAGAGTGGCGGCGACGAGGCCGGGAAGAGCGCCGCCGAGCGGCACAAAACCGACGGCGATCAGCGCGAGCGTGGCGCGGTACTTGCGCGGCGCGGACTCCGTATTGATCGCAACGAGGTTGGGAATAACGCCACCGATGCCGAGACCGGCGAGGAAGCGCAACCAGGCAAGCTGCTCAAGGTTGGTCGCGTAGGCGGCGGCGAAGGTAAATACGCCGAACAGCAAATTTGCGGAAATCAGCGCGACCTTGCGGCCGTAGCGGTCGCCGATCCATCCGAACAACGCAGAGCCGAATAAAATACCGAAGAGGCTGGCGCTGAGGACCGGGCCAAGTTCGGCAGGCTTGATTCCCCATTCGCGCACCAGATGCGGCGCGGCGAGAGCAATGGCGGCAATGTCGTAGCCGTCGATCAGAGAGAGCAGCACGCACCAGAAGATCAGGCTGTAATGGAACGAGCTCAGTCCGCGTTGATCGAGCAGACGCGACACCTCGACGACTCCCGCCATGATGGCCTCCCCGCGCTTGTTGTTGTGCTAACAATTCGCCGCAACCCCGGCCGCGATGCTATGCGAGGGTCGGGCCCGAGGAAAGCGGGTCACATCAGGAAAATTGCGATACCGGCAGGATCAATTCCGACGGATGCGCGGCGTCGTGACAGATCGTGTCTTGGCCGATCTTGTCAGGCCGGTAGTAGTGCGACCACAGGATTTCGGTTGCCGGTGAATCGCCGTTCACGATCTCGAGCCGCAGGCGGTGGCCCTGCTTGATGAGATAGGCCGTCGGCTCGAGACTGATCTCAAATTTGTAGATCTCGCCCGGCGTCAGCGGCTGCGGATCAATGTGCGTGTGATAGGGCACCATGTCACTGCTGCGCGCCGGGTCGAGCGCACGATGCGATGCCCGCAGCCAGCCGCGCGTTACGATTTCGGCAAAAGGATTGAGACCCTTGGCGCGGTCTTCCGGTGCTTGCGGGAACTGGTCCGACAGTTTGACGAAAAAATCCGTGTCGCGCGCCGTCGAGGAAGCATAGAGAACAAGTTTGACCGGCCCGGCAATTTCAAGATCATTTTCGAGCGGCGCCGTCGTGAAAGTGAGGACACGGCGCGCCGGGTCAAAGCCCCCGGGAGGGCCGGCCGGACCGAAGCCGACGACGCCGCTAACCCAACCGGGATTTGGATAAGCGTATGTGGCTGAAGACGCGCCTGCCGCAGTGGTTTGCGACAGGCCGCCATCGTTCAACGAGCTCACACTGCCGGACGCCGATGCGTTGAGAAACCAGCGCGTATAGCGCGTGCCCGCCGGCGGCCAAGTATCGGCTTTGCGCACCAGATTTGAGCCGCGCACCGCGTATTCGACGTTCGGACGCCCGAGATAGTCGGTCTGCTTGCCCTTGAGATAGTGGTCGTAGAACGGCAGCAGCACGTTCTTATGAAATTCGACGCTGGAGAATTCCGCGGCGGCTGCCCAGGCATTCGGTACGCCTGACATGCGAAGCTTTTTAGGCCCGGCCGCGCGCAGGTAGCCGTCAATGTTGCCCCGCGTATGCAGCTGCATCTTTGCCCAGACGCCGCTTGAGTAGAGTGGCACCTTGATGCGATCGAGCATTTCCCATGCACTTCGCTCACGCCAGAAGTCGTCAAAGGTCGGATGCGCGGCGATCAGTTGCGTCAGATCGGTTTCTTGATCCCGCGCCGGACCGCTGGCGGGAAATCGATTGATGAAGCGGTTCTGGTACCACCAGTAGCCGGGGAAAAAATCACACGGGATGCCGCCGTGATAGACGCCGGCGCGGTACGCGTCGGCCAAACCGTCATGCGCCGCAATGCAAGCGAGCGACGGGGGCGCGAGCGCACCCATGAACCATTGCAGCATGCAAAAATATGACTGGCCAATGCCGCCAACTTTGCCGCTGCACCACGGCTGCCCCCCGACCCATTCGATGACGTCATAGAGATCCCGCTGTTCACCGCACCCCAGAAACTCGAACTCACCGCCGGATCGGCCGCTGCCACGGACGTCCATGTGAGCGTACGCATAGCCCTGCTCGACGTACCACTCGATCGGCCCGGTCTCGCGCCAGAGAAATTGCGCACTTGCGGGAAGGCTGTTGTTGTCGAAGCGGTACGGCGCCGCTCCCAGCAGGGCCGGATATGGACCTGTACCATCAGGTCGATAAATGCGAACGCCTATCGATGTGCCATCCCGGACATCGACTTGTACGATTTCATCGATCATCAGCGGCGATCCCCGGCTACGCTGCAAAAGCTTAGTAGACCGCACTCACGGTTCTCAAGTGGGGTTGATTTGCCCGACGTGAACCTCGCCCGTCCCAAGATAAGCCCGCTGGACGGCGGGATCTTCCTTCAGTGCTGCGCCAGTGCCGGATCCGACGATGCGCCCGGATTCGATCAAATAGCCGCGGTCCGCGATCTTAAGGCTCTGCCGGGCATTCTGCTCGACCAGCAGGACGCCGACACCGGTCGAGCGGATGCGCGAAAGGGCGCCGAACAGCTCGGTGCACATGATGGGTGCGAGGCCGAGAGACGGCTCATCGAGCAGAACGATTTCAGGGGACGTCATCAGGGCGCGCCCAACCGCCACCATCTGCTGCTCGCCGCCGCTCATGGTGCGCACGGTCTGCTGCAGCCGCTCCCGCAATCGCGGGAAGAGATCAAGGACCATGTCGAGCGTCGCGGCCTGGCTGCGCCGCGCGCGGGCCGGAAAGGCGCCCAGCAGAAGGTTTTCGCGTACGGTCAGCTCGCTGAAAATTCCGCGACCTTCGGGAACCAGCGCGAGGCCGGCCTCGACGATGCGATGGACGGAAATGCCTGCAAGCTGGCGGCCGTTCATCGTGATGCGCGCGCCGCCGGCAGCCGGAACCAGGCCCGCGATCACCTTGAGCAGCGTGGTTTTGCCGGCGCCGTTGGCGCCGAGAATAACGACGATCTCGCTGCGGCCGACGTCGAGCGACACGCCGTCAAGCGCGCGATGCTTGCCGTAGAAGGCCGAGATGTCGCGCACCTCAAGCATCGGGCTCTCCAAGGTAGGCCCGAATGACCTCCCGGTCGGCGAGCACGGCGGCGGGTGGCCCTTCCGCGATGATGCGGCCGGCATTCATGACCACGCAACGGTCGCAAAGCGAGCGAATGGCGTCCATCACATGCTCGACGATGATGATGGTCAATCCTTCCTCGCGCAGCATTTTCACCAGCGCGATGCCGACCTGCAATTCGGAGGGATTGAGGCCGGCGAGCCACTCATCGAGCAGCAGAACGACCGGCGAAAGAGCGAGCGCCCGGGCGAGCTCCAGGCGCTTCTGATCGATGTAAGTGAGCTGCGCCGCCGGCGTGTCCGTCTTGTCACCGAGGCCGACGCGCGACAGCAAGGCGCGGGCGCGATCCTCGGCCGCGGCGCCCCAGACCGGCTTGGCATGAAACGCGATTCCGGCCGCGACGTTTTCCAGGCAGCTCGAGTCGGGAAGGACGCGCACCAGCTGGAACGTCCGCGCGATGCCGCGCTGCGCGATGCGATGCGCCGGCGCCACTGCGATCGGCTGGCCGGCCAGGGCGATGGCGCCGTGATCGGCGCGCAGCGCGCCGGAAATGACATTGAGGACCGTGGTCTTTCCGGACCCATTGGGGCCGATCAGCCCGAGGATTTCGCCGCGGCGGAGCGTAAAGCCCGCGTCGTCGACGGCGACCAGGCCGCCGAAGGCCTTGCGCACGTTTGCAAGTTGCAGGACCGGCGCGTCGTGGACCGTATCGTGCTCCGCCGCGCGCGGCCATACGAATTTTGTAACCACCTCGGCGACCGGCGACATGGCAACGTGATGCGCGGCGCGGCGCAGCAGTTTTGCCTGCACCAGGCCGATGACCCCGTTCGGCAGGCCATAGACGATCAGCACGAAGACGGTGCCCAGCACGATGCTGAAATAGCTCGGAAACGTGGCGATCAGCACTTCGAACAGCAGCACGAGCGGCACCGCGCCGAGCAGCGGCCCGAACAAAGTGCCGGCGCCGCCGAACAGAGCCATGATGACGACCTCGAACGAGAGCACCGGATTGAACGCAATCGCCGGGTCGATATAGGTCCAGCGCGGCGCCATCACCGCTCCGGTGACGGTCATGAAGCCGGCGCTCACCGCGAACAAAACGAGCTTGGCGCGGGTCGTGTCGATGCCGCAGTGGCGGGCAACGGTCTCATCCTGGCCGATGACGCGGACAGCAAGGCCGAGCCGGGAGTGGCGAATCAGCCAGCCGGCGCCCAGCACCATGACGAGGAGCGCAAGCAGGCGCCAGTAAATGCCTTCCGACGTGGTGTCGGCGAATATGTAGCGCCCGACCGAGCCGTGGATATTGATCTCGTACCAAGCGACCAGCTGGCGGATGAGTTCGGCCAGGCCGAAGCTGAAGATCACGAAATAGATTCCCGACAGGCGCAGCGTCGACAGGCCGACGATCAGCGCGACAATCACGCCGACGATGGCGGCCGCGAGCAGCACGAGGGGCCACGGCAGAAAATCGGTGAGAACGGCGGTGGTATAGGCCCCGATGCCGAAGAAGGCCGCCGTTGCCAGCGAGATATAATGGGTCGGGCCCGAGAAGAGAGCCCAGGCGGTTGCCAGCACCGAGAAGTACAAAAGGCTGATGGCGAGCGCG
>DASSYU010000090.1:0-4526 GCA_035703125.1 Pseudolabrys sp.
GATGACCTCGTCGTCGTCGCTGGGCACGACACAAATCACGGTCCAGTTCGATCTCGGCCGCAACATCGACGGCGCCTCGCTCGACGTGCAGACCGCCCTTGCGACCGCGCAGCGCCGGCTGCCCGTCGAAATGACGACGCCACCGTTCTTCCGCAAGGTCAATCCGGGCGATTTTCCCGTGCTGTACATCAGCATGCGCTCGGACACGATGCCGCTGTCGGCAATCAACGAGTACGCGGAAACGGTGCTGGCGCCGCAGATCTCGCAACTGCCCGGTGTCGCGCAGGTGCTGGTCTACGGCGCGCAGAAATTTGCCGTGCGCGTGCAAGTCGATCCGGTCGCAGCGGCTGCCCGCAATATCTCGCTTGACGACATTCGAAGCGTTGTCGCCAAAGCCAATTCTTCCGCGCCCGTCGGTACCCTGCAGGGCAAGGAGCAGACGGTCACGCTGCTTGCGACCGGCGCGATGCTTCACGCGGCCGACTACCGCGATGTCGTCGTTGCCTATCGAAATGGCGCTCCGATCAAGCTCAGTGAGGTACCGAGAGTCATCGCCAGCGTCGAAAACGACAAGATCGCTACCTGGTTCAATGATTCACGCGCGATCGTGCTGGCGATTCAGCGCCAGCCTGATGCCAATACCGTCGAAGTCGTGGATCTCGTGCGCGCGAAGCTGCCGCAAGTGCGCGCGCAGGTTCCGCCGGCGATCCAGATGCAGCCGCTGTTCGACCGCTCGATCTCGATCCGCGCGGCGGTCTGGAACGTGCAGGAGACGCTCGCCATTGCGATCTGTCTCGTGATCATGGTGATCTTCCTGTTCCTGCGCAAAGTCTCGGCCACCATCATTCCAGCGTTGGCGGTGCCCGTTTCGTTGATCGGGACCTGCGCTGCGATGTACGCCTTCGGCTTTTCCATCAACAACATGACGCTGCTGGCGCTGACCTTGTCGGTCGGGTTCGTGGTCGACGATGCGATCGTCATGCTTGAAAACATCGTGCGTCACATCGAGGGCGGCATGCGCCCGTTCGAGGCGGCGCTCAAAGGTTCGCGCGAAATCGGCTTCACCATCATTTCGATTACATTTTCGCTGATCGCGGTGTTTATCCCGGTACTACTGATGGGCGGCATGGTCGGCCGCGTCTTCCGCGAATTCGCGGTGGCGATTTCGGTGGCGATCATCGTTTCAGGCTTTGTGTCGCTGACGCTGACACCGATGCTGTGCGCGCGTGTGCTCAAGAGCCATGACCCGAACGAAAAGCAGAACTTCGTGTTGCGCTGGTTCGAGGCGACGTTCGCCACCGGACTCAAGGCCTATGAGTGGAGCCTCGACCGCGTGCTCAAGGCCAAGCAGGTCATGCTCTGGGTCACGCTGGCGACGGTTGCGGGCACGGTTTGGCTTTACATTATCGTGCCGAAGGGTTTCTTCCCGACCGAAGACACCGGTTACATGGTCGGTATTACCGAAGCGAACACCGACATCGCATTTCCTGCGATGGTGGAGCACCAGCGCAAGATTGCCGAGCTCGTGCGCGCCGACAAGGGCGTTGCTTATGTCAATTCGACCGTAGGATCGGGCGGCCCCAACACGCTCGGAAACAGCGGGCGCATGCTGGTTGCGCTGAAGCCGCGTGACGAGCGCGACGGCATGCAGCAGATCATCGCGCGGCTGCGCCAGAACGTGAATGTCGTTCCGGGCATCCAGATCTTCTTCCAGCCGATCCAGAACATCAATCTGGGCGGGCGGCTCAACAAGAGCCAGTATCAGTACACACTGCAGTCAAACGACACCCAGGATCTCTATCGCATCACGCCGCAACTGCGCGACAAGATCGCGCAAATTCCGGGACTGCTCGATGTCACGACCGACCTCTACGTGAAGAACCCGCAGGTGACGGTCGAGGTGGATCGCGAGAAATCGGCCGTCTACGGCGTCTCGGTCGACCAAGTTCGTCAGGAGCTCTACAACGCCTTCGGATCTCGTCAGGTGGCGACCATCTATACGCCAGCGAATGACTATCAGGTCATCCTCGAGACCAAACCGGAATTCCAGCAGAGCCCCGACGATCTCAACCGGATCTTCCTGAAGACAACGAACGGCACGACGGTGCCGCTTTCCGCCGTGACGCACTTCGCGCGCACGGTCGGTCCGCTGCAGGTCAATCACCAGGGTCAGCAGCCGGCGGTGACAATCTCGTTCAACCTGGGGCCTGGATTTTCGCTCGGTCAGGCTGTCGATGCGATCACCAAGCTCGAGCGTGACGAACGCCTGCCGGCGACGATCACGACCGGCTTCCAGGGAACGGCGCAAGTGTTCCAGGATTCGTTGCGCGGGCAAGGCATCTTGATCCTCGCCGCGATTTTTGCCGCTTATATCGTGCTCGGAATTCTGTACGAAAGCTTCATCCATCCGATCACGATCATTTCCGGCCTTCCTTCAGCGGGTATCGGCGCGATCCTGACACTGATGCTGTTCCGTATGGACCTGTCGGTGATCGCGATGATCGGCATCGTCATGCTGGTCGGCATCGTGAAAAAGAACGCGATCATGATGATCGACTTTGCGATCGAGCGGCGCCGCGTCGGACTGTCGGCGGAAGCCGCCATCCGCGAAGCGGCGACATTGCGTTTCCGCCCGATCATGATGACGACTTTCGCGGCAATCTTCGGCACGATCCCGATAGCGCTCGGCACGGGCGCGGGCGCCGAATTGCGTCAGCCGCTTGGCGTGGCAGTCGTCGGCGGCCTGGTGATGTCGCAGCTGCTCACGCTCTACATCACGCCGGTGATTTATCTGTACCTCGACCGCTTTGACCGGCTGCTGAAGCGCCGGCTCGAGCCGCAATTGACGCAAGTCGAAGAAGCTCCGCCTGCGGTCGCGGCGGAATAGACGCTACAGCGCGAAGCTGGTGCCGCAGCCGCAGGAAGCCTTCGCCTGCGGGTTTTTTACCTTGAACGAGGCGCCGATCAGGTCGTCGACGAAGTCGATCTCCGAGCCGGCCATGTAGTTCACCGACACGGGATCGATCAGCACGGTGGCGTTATCGCGGCTGATGACGAGATCGTCGGCTGCCTTTGCACGCTCCACGTCGAACTTGTACTGAAAGCCCGAGCAGCCGCCGCCTTCGACGCTGACGCGCAGCATCGTTCCGGCCGGCTCACCCTTGAGGATTTCGCCGATCCGTTTCGCCGCTCGTTCGCTGACCGTAATGTCGGTGCTCATCCTTGTGCCTTTTCGGGCCGATCCTATTGGCAGATGGCCCAACGGATAGTTAAGTGCGCCGGCCAGTGAGGTCAATGCAGCGATGGCGGTCGAACCCGGGCGCGAAAGGGCAGTTTATGCCGCCAATCCGGCGCAAAGCCGCGGCCGGCTTCACGCCGAGGCGATCAGTCCGACACGCAATGCCTTCCGGCGGGACTGTGACCGGATCATCCATTCCGCGGCCTTCAGGCGGCTTGCCCACAAGACGCAGGTCTTCGTCTATCACGAAGGTGATCATTATCGAACGCGGCTGACGCACACTTTGGAAGTCGTCCAGATTGCCCGCTCGCTTGCACGCGCGCTTGGCCTCGATGAGGATCTGGCGGAGGCCTTGGCGCTCGCACACGATCTCGGTCATCCGCCATTTGGTCACGCGGGCGAGCGCGCCCTCGACGAGTGTCTCTCAGCCAGCGGAGGCTTCGACCACAACGCGCAGGCCCTGCGCATCGTGACGGATCTGGAGCGCCGTTATGCGGCATTCGATGGCCTCAACCTGACCTGGGAAACGCTTGAGGGCCTGGTGAAGCACAACGGTCCGCTCATCAATCGCGAGGGGGCTCCGGTCGGCCGCTATGCGAGACATGGCGTGCCCGCGGCGATCCTTGCCTACTCGAAGATCCAGGATCTCGAATTGTGGAGCTACGCCAGCGCGGAAGCCCAGGTCGCCGCTTTATCGGACGATATCGCGTACGACGCGCATGACATTGACGACGGCCTACGCGCGGATTTGTTCACGCTTAGGGATATTTCGGCCGTTCCGTTGGTCGGCGGCATTTTGGCCGACATCGATTGCGAGCATCCCGGCGTCGAAACCGCGCGGCGCGCACATGAACTCGTGCGCCGCATCATTACGCGCATGATCGAGGATGTGATCGCAGAGTGCGGCCGGCGCGTCGCGATGCTCAAGCCACGCTCGGCAGCGGACGTGCGCGAGGCGCCACGGCCGATCGTTGGCTTTTCGCCTGCCATGGACAAGGCCGACCGCGACATCAAGGGCTTTCTCTATCCGCGCATGTATCGCCACGACCGTGTAATGCGGGTGATGGATGATGCCGAAGGTGTCGTGCGCGAGCTGTTCGGCCACTACAGCACAACGCCCGCAGATTTGCCGGAGGAATGGCGCGAGGGAATAGGAGCAAACGATTCCGATTACGCCCGCCGCATTGCGGACTATATCGCCGGAATGACGGACCGGTACGCGCTGATCGAGCACACGAGATATTTCAAGGAAACGCCTGAGCTTCGGTGAGGTGATGAACACGGACAT
>DASSYU010000413.1:0-2006 GCA_035703125.1 Pseudolabrys sp.
ACATTGCGCTTCCTTGCGGTCAACGAGGCCGCGGTCGCGCACTACGGCTTCAGCCGTGAGCAATTCATGGCGATGTCGGTCGCCGATTTGCGGCCGGCCGACGATCGTGAGCGTTTCAAGACCTTCATCCATGGCCTGTCCGACGATCAGTTCGTCGAGAACGTCGGCCAGCATATCAAGGCCGACGGAACGAAGATCGACATCGCGGTCTACTCGCGCGCCCTCACCTATAACGGACATAACGCGCGGCTGACCGTCGTCCACGACGTCACAAAAACAAAACTGACCGAGGCGGAGCTGCGCCGCACCAAGATCTTCCTTGACGCCGTCATCGAGCACGTCCCGCTCCCGATCGTTGTCCGTCATGTCGATGGCACGGGCAAGAACGCGCAGGGCGGACGCTTCCTGCTGTTCAACCGGGCCTACGAGGAGCTGACCGGCGACTCGCGTGGCCGCATGATCGGCAAAACCGCGCACGAGCTGTATCCACCCGAGCGCGCGGACATCATCGTGAAATCCGATGCCGAGACATTGCAAGGCAACGCGATCGTCTCCACGCCCGAGCACTACATCAATACGGCGAGCAATGGCCTGCGACTGGTCAAGGCGAGCAAGATCGCCATCCGCGACGACGGCGGCGATGCGCAATATCTCCTCTCCG
This sequence comes from Pseudolabrys sp., assembly GCA_035703125.1. Classification (GTDB taxonomy): domain Bacteria; phylum Pseudomonadota; class Alphaproteobacteria; order Rhizobiales; family Xanthobacteraceae; genus Pseudolabrys. Next base: position 662 of record DASSYU010000413.1, read on the forward strand.
TGCTCGAGGACATTACCGAGCGCCGCCGCAGCGAGCAGCACATATCCTACCTCGCCCACAACGACTCGCTGACCGGCCTGCCGAACCGCACCTCGTTCCTCAAACATCTGTTCGAAACCCTCGATCGTGCGTCAAAAGACGGCGCGCGCTTCGCTATCATGTGCCTCGACCTCGATCGCTTCAAAGAGGCCAACGACACATATGGTCACCTGGTCGGCGACGCGTTGCTGCGCGAGGCGGCCCGCCGCCTGCAGGCTGCCGCCGAAGGCGCGTTTCTCGCGCGTATAGGCGGGGACGAATTCATCATCGTTCTTTCCAGCGACGAGCCGGAGGGCGCGGCCGCCATCATCGGCGAGCGCATGATCGAGGCATTCAAGGAGAATTTCGAGGTCGACGGCCACCAGATCCAGGTCGGCCTGAGCGTGGGCGTGGCGGTCTATCCTGCCGATGGCGCCGATGCGACCGCGTTGATTGCCAACGCCGACGCCGCACTCTATCAGGCGAAGTCGGAAGTGCGCGGATCCGTCCGTTTCTTCGAAGAAAAGCTCGGCTCACGCCTGCGCGAGCGTCGCGAATTGCAGACCGACCTGCGCAATGCCCCCGAGCGCGGCGACCTGGTCCTGCACTATCAACCGCAGAAGACCATCGACTTCGGCAAAGTCATCGGCTTCGAGGCGCTTGCACGATGGCACTGCCCGAAGCGCGGCTGGGTGTCGCCCGAGACATTCATCCCGATCGCCGAACAAAGCACGCAGATCATTGCGCTCGGTGAATGGATTTTGCGCGAGGCCTGCAAGGAAGCGGCCTCATGGCCGAATCAGCTCCGGGTTGCAGTGAATATCTCGCCGGTCCAGTTCCATCACGGCGACCTGGCAAAGCTCGTCCACTCGATCCTGCTCGAGACGGGACTGAAACCCGACCGGCTCGAGCTCGAGATCACCGAAGGCGTCCTGATCGACGACTTCTCCCGCGCGGTATCGATCCTGCGCAAGCTCAAGCTGCTTGGCGTCCACATCGCGCTCGACGATTTCGGATCCGGCTACTCCTCGCTGTCGTATCTGCACGCGTTCCCATTCGAGAAGATCAAGATCGACCGGGTCTTCGTCGGCGACCTCGAGAACAACCATCATTCAATGGCCATTGTTCGCGCGATCGTTACGCTGGGGCACAGTCTCAACATCCCGGTGCTTGCCGAAGGCGTGGAGAACGAAAGCCAGCTGTCATTCCTGGCGCAGGAAGGCTGCGACGAGGTGCAGGGCTATCTCACCGGCAAGCCGCAGCCGATCGAGGCCTATGCGGAGCTTGTCGGCAACGTCACTGCAAGGCCTCGTCACCACGCACTGGC
>DASSYU010000360.1:0-5249 GCA_035703125.1 Pseudolabrys sp.
CGCCAGCGCCCCTCGCCGAGCTGGCGCCGCATACGGCCCACAACATCATCGTTCAGGTGCGAAAGCCCAATAACGCTGGCAATCAGCAGAAAGAAAAGTGCGATCTTGGGCTCCATCGGGCCGTCCTGTTCAATGCGTCACACCGCGTGGCGCGCCAACCACGGTGCAAAAAGCATTCCAAAGTTAAAAAATAGGCAACGCCCGGCGCTTTCGATGCAGGTCGCCGGTATTTGATGCACCGCGACCGTCGGCAAGCGGTAGGGTCGTGCGCGCCTGCATCGGCGCGCGAGCCTTTGACTAAATGGGTGGCAGCCACCTATCTGAGTGGTATGGCAAGTTCCATCGGGTGTTCCCCCGCAATCCAGGTAAACGCATGATTCAATTTCTTGCCCGGCTGGTGCCGCGCCGCTTCCGCAGCGACATCCCCGTTGTACCGGTCGTGCGGTTCAGCGGCGTCATCGGCGTGGTTACGCCGTTGCGGCCTGGGGTCCTGCTGTCGACGGTTGCCCGGATACTGGAGCGCGCCTTTGAAACGCCGCGGGCCCGAGCCGTGGCGCTCGTCATAAATTCTCCGGGCGGCTCGCCAGCGCAATCGCACCTGATCTACCGCCGCATCCGGCAATTGGCCGATGAAAAGCACATTCCGGTATTGGCTTTCGTTGAAGATGTCGGCGCTTCCGGCGGCTACATGCTGGCCTGCGCGGCCGATGAGATCATCTGCGACCAGTATTCGATTGTCGGGTCTATCGGGGTCGTTGGCGGCACGTTCGGCTTTACGAAATTGATGGATAAGCTTGGCATCGAGCGCAGGCTCTACACGGCCGGCGACCGCAAGGTCATGCTCGACCCGTTCCTCCCCGAGAAGCCCGACGATGTGAAGCGCATCAAGGCGATCCAGAAGGACATCCATGATAATTTCATCGCGCTTGTGAAGACGCGCCGCGGTGGCAAGCTCAACGGCTCGGACAAAGCGCTGTTTTCAGGAGAATTCTGGACGGCGGACAAAGCCATTGAGCTCGGACTGGCCGACCGCATGGGCGATCTGCGTTCGATCTTGCGCGAGCGCTTTGGCGAAAAGGTCTACACGCCGCTCGTCTCCGCCGAACGTTCGCTGCTCGGGCGGCGGCTGCCCGGCGTCAATTTTGCGGACGCGATCGCGCGTTATCCCGGCCTTGCAGACGACCTGATATCGGCGCTGGAAGTGCGCGCGATGTGGGGCCGTTACGGCCTCTGATCTACTGAACCGGCTTGTTTCCGAACAATTTTGCGACAGCGGCGACCTGTTCCCGTTGCTCGGCAATCGAGGCCGCGAACTCCGCGGCGTTGCCCGGGGCCACGATTTGTCCCGTCGCGGTCAGCCGCTTGACGATTTCGGGATCCGACGCCGCTTCTTTGACGTCTGTCGCGATCTTGGTGCGCACCTCGTCTGCAATCCCCGGCGGACCGAACAGTCCAACCAGCCCGTCGAACTGCAGCGACGGATAGCCCGCCTCGACCACGGTCGGAATGTCCGGGATCGCGGGCGCCCGCTCGCGGTTGGTCACCGCGAGCACTTTCACTTTGCCGGCTTCCGCCAGCGGCCGCACGATTGCGTAGGCCGGCATGTAGACATGGATCACGCCGGCTGCGAGATCGGTGGCGGCACCCGCAGGGTTCTTGTAAGGCACCTTGGCCATCTTCAGCCCGACCGAGTGCAGATAGCCGGCGAACACGAAATCGTTGAAGCCGGTCGCGGTCGTCCAGTTCAGCTCGCCAGGCTTCGCGCGCGCGAGCGCTTCGAGCTCTTTGAGTGAATTGATGTTGAGAGACGTCGCCACGCTCATTACGACCACGGTCTTCGAAATGCGGGCGATCGGAATGAGATCTTTCTGATCGTAGGGGAGCTTGTCGTGGAAATAGGGGTGGGCGGTGAACGAGCTGACGGGCGAAACCAGCAAAACATGATCGTCATGTGCCTGGAGAAAACTGGTGATGGCGACCATGCCGTCGCCGCCGGGTCGATTCTCGACGACGACCGGCTGCCCCCATTTTGCCGATAACTTGTCAGCGAACAGCCGCGCGCCGATGTCCACGCCGCTTCCCGGACCGAGCGTGATGATGAATCTCACAGGGCGGCTGGGCCAGGCGTCCGCCGCCGCGCTCGGTTGTGACAGCAACGGCGACACCAGAAAGAGTGCCGCGGCCAGAATCGAAAATGCCCAAGCGGGCTTTGCTGGGTTGCTCATGGATCCTCCCGGCGGCCGGGCGGCCATTCGTCGCGGTGGCCGTTGCGGCGCTTGCTGAAATAACCTTGGCAAAGCCTAGCGCATCCGCCGGCTATTCTGCCAGCTTGACGGCCCGCAGGCGCTATTGTCTCGTGGTCGCAGGGCGTTTGCCCCGAAATTGCCGCCTTCACGCCCGAGGTTGCGCCGTCGGTAGTTGACTGGAGCTCGCTATGCCGTCGTTTCTGTTGTCGCCCTTTGTGAAATGGTCGCTCGCCGCTTTGGGCGGCGCGATGGTTGTGCATTGGGCGGTGAAGGAAGCGCGCCGCATCAACGAAGAACTCGAACAGGCGAGGCGCGTGAAGGCAAAAATTACGGATGCGGAAAATCGACCGACTTTGCGCCGCGATCCGGCGACCGGCGAGTATCGGCTCTGACGATCGGCAGTCGCTGCCGGCCTAGTCGAGACGGCGGTTGGTGACGCTACGATGGCCGCCAACCATGGCCGTGAAGAACAACACGATCAGCACCCACCCGATAACCTGAAACTCGATCACGGCGGTCTCCCCTACGATCCCCCATTCGGATCGCGTGGGTAGCAGTGGCCCCTTCAACGACACGTAAATTCGCGGCGACTTGACCCCTTTTGGGGGCGCCTCTAGGGTCGAATCTCTTCCTGTGCTTAAGAATCAGTTTCCATCCGATGGCTGAAGCCAAACTTCGTGCCAGCGAGCGCACGCATCCAGACAACCTGGACCCGTCTCGGTCCTTCCAGGGGCTCATTCTTGCGTTGCAGCAGTACTGGGCGAACTGGGGCTGCGTGATTCTGCAGCCTTACGACATGGAGGTCGGAGCGGGCACGTTTCATCCGGCGACGACATTGCGCGCACTCGGCCCGAGATCGTGGAATGCCGCTTACGTGCAGCCTTCGCGTCGCCCAAAGGATGGGCGCTACGGTGAAAATCCGAACCGGCTTCAACACTACTACCAGTTCCAGGTGATCCTGAAGCCGTCGCCACCGGACATTCAGGATCTCTATCTCAACTCGCTCAAGGCAATTGGAATCGACCCGAAGATCCACGATATCCGTTTTGTCGAGGATGACTGGGAAAGCCCCACGCTCGGCGCCTGGGGGCTCGGCTGGGAATGCTGGTGCGACGGGATGGAAGTATCCCAGTTCACTTACTTCCAGCAGGTCGCGGGATTTGAATGCGCGCCTGTCGCCGGTGAACTCACCTACGGGCTCGAGCGGCTCGCGATGTACGTGCAGGGCGTCGACAATGTGTTCGCGCTTAACTTCAACGGACGCAACGACGACAGGAAAGTCACCTATGGCGACGTCTTCCTGCAGGCCGAGCAGGAATATTCGCGGCACAATTTCGAATTCGCCGACACCGCCATGCTGTTCGAGCAGTTCAAGATGGCGGAGGCGGCCTGCAAGAAATATCTCGCCGCCGGCTGGGCCAACGGCAAGAAAGAACATCACCTCATGGCGCTGCCGGCCTATGACCAGTGCATCAAAGCGAGCCACGTCTTCAATCTTCTCGATGCGCGCGGGGTCATCTCGGTGACCGAGCGACAGAGCTACATCTTGCGTGTGCGTGAGCTTGCCAAGGCGTGCGGCGAGGCGTGGCTGGCAACCGAGGGCGGCGGAGCATCGTAAGATTTTCGGTGCGCATCGCGGCGAGCACGCGTCGGCGCCCGCGGTTGACAGCTATAATTATTCGATCCGGCACGGGGGCGCCTGGCGATCATGCTGTTTTGGGCAATCGTTTTCATCGCGGCGGCAGTCGTGCTGTACGCGATCATCATGTTCAACAGCCTGGTGCGCACGCGCCAGATGGCAAACGAGGCCTGGAGCGGCATCGATGTCCAGCTCAAGCGGCGCTCCGAGCTTGTTCCGAACCTGGTCGAGGCCGTCAAAGGCTATGCCACGCACGAACGGTCGGTCCTCGAAGAGGTGACGCGGCTGCGCAACGCTGCTCGCGAGGTTCCGGCCGACGACGTTAGGGGCCGCGCGCAGGCGGAGCGTGCCCTGACGGCTGCGATCGGCAAGCTGGTGGCGCTGGCCGAGAACTATCCCGATCTCAAGGCCAACGCGAATTTTCTGGAATTGCAGCACGAGCTGAGCCATCTCGAGGACGAGCTGCAGATGGCGCGCCGCTACTACAACGGGACGGTGCGAAATCAAAATGTTCTGGTGCAATCATTTCCGAGCAACCTGATTGCCGGGACGTTCGGATTCGGGCCGCGCGACTATTTCGAGTTGTCGGATGTGGCGGAGCGCGACGTGCCGCAGGTCGCGTTGTCCGGGCGGCCTCGCTGACGGACTTCATTCATGATGAGACACCTCCGGCCCGCCGCGTCGAAGCTCCTTTGGGCCCGGACGGTGCTTGTTTTTCCCTTGTTCTTGTGCGCCGCCACGACCGTTTTTGCGGCCGAAGCCATTCACTCTTTCGATTCAAGCGTGCGTGTGGCGAAGGACGGCGAGCTGACCGTCACCGAGGCCATTCGAGTCCAGGCGGAAGGGCGTGAGATCAGGCACGGTATTTATCGCGATTTTCCGCTGACGTTCAAAGACGCGGGCGGGAGGGTGCGCGAGGTGGACTTCAAGCTGCTGGGCGTCGAGCGCGACGGCAGGCCGGAGAAATATTCCACCACGCGCCAGCATGGCGTCATTCGCATTTACGCCGGCAGCAAGGACGTCGATGTCCCGCGCGGCGAGCACACCTATGTCTTTCGCTACCGGACGGGGCGGCAGATTCGCTGGTTCGACGGCAGACCCGAGCTCAACTGGAACGTCACCGGAAACTTCTGGAATTTCCCGATCTTGGCGGTGAACTACAATCTTGAGCTTGTCGGTGGAGCGAGACCACTTCGCTGGACCGCTTATACAGGTCGGCTGGGCGCGCGCGGGGGCAACTGGCGGGCGACCACCGACACGTCCGGTGCTTTGATGGTCGCAACCACGCGGCGGCTCGCGCCAGGCGAAGGTCTGACGGTTGTTGCCGAGCTTCCGTCCGACGCGGTCGACCCGCCGAGCGAGTC
>DASSYU010000428.1:0-6054 GCA_035703125.1 Pseudolabrys sp.
GCCGTCGACGGAATAAGGCGCGAACGGCCACCAGAACGCGCTGTGCCTGCCCGCCGGCGCGTAACTCGGATCGAACTGTGTGTTACAGGCGCCATTGCCCATCAAAACGCGGGGAAATTTCTTAGCGGTGCAATCGTCGAAACAGCTCGCGACGTCCTCGATGTGATCCATTCCGAAGAAAATGTTGTAGGCGCGCGATACGTCGGGATCGAAGGCGGTGGCGCGGTAGGCCGGCGGGTTCTTGAGAGCCAAATGCAGCGTGACGAGGCTGTGGTTGCCCCAGTGCCAGGCTTTCGCCTTCTCGCGCACCGGCTCTGGAAAAAGCTCCTCGCCGGCCATCTGCACCGTGGCCGGAAAATCGATCGCGCTTGCCACGAATTTGCGACCATTGATGGTGCGGCCGTCGGCCAGCGTCACGCCGGTGGCACGGCCGCCGGCGACCTTGATGTCCTTGACGTCGGTGCCGGTGACGATCTCACCACCGCCGGCCTCGACGATGCGCGCGAGCGCGAGCGGCAGCGACACCGCGCCGCCGGCCGGCAGCGTGAAGCTCGCGATATTGGCGAAGATGGCGGGAAACACGATGCCGGCGCCTGGCACGTTCTCGGTCGTGATCACGTGCATATAAGATGTGAACAGCGTGCGGATGCGCTCGTCGACGAAATGCTTGCGCACGACGCTGAAGAGATCGTGCTGCGCGTGCGAGAGCAGCTCTTTGGCCTTGGGGCCGCTCAGCCGGTCGACGAGCTGCTCGCGCGGCATCGGCGCGTTGTAGAGGAGCGACACCAGAAGCGGCCGCATCTCCTCGCAATAGGTATGCCAGAGAGAGCGGAACGTCTCGGCGTCCTGCTTTGAAAAGCGGGCGAGCGACGCGCAGGTCCGATCGAGATCCTTGTAGACGACGATGCCCGTGCCGTCGCGGAAGACCGCCGCCTGCTGCACCGGCGGCTCGATATAAGAGAAGCCGAAACGATGCAGCTCGAGGTCATTCAGCAGCGGGCAAAGCCCCATCCCCATGAAGAAATTGGCATGCAGGTTGAGCTTGAACCCGGGAAGGATACGCTCTTCCGTGCTGGAGCCGCCGCCGATCCGGCTGTTGCGCTCGAGCACGGCAATACGCAGGCCGGCACGAGAAAGGTATGCGGCCAGCGTCAGCCCGTTGTGACCGGCTCCGATTACAACTCCGTCGAAATCCGCCATGGTGCCCCCAATTCAACCCAACGAACCGCGCCTGACTCCCAGTCCCTGCATAAATCGTTCGCGGATCTGCACCGGGTCGCGGTCGGTGGTGCCAACCGCTGGTTTACCGTCGATGCGAGCCGCAATCAGGGCCGGCCCGCCGCCCTTGAGCGCCGACGCAACCAGCTGGTCGAATTCGCTTTCATCGGCAGCCCACGCGCTTTGGGCAATTCCGGCACCCCGCGCGATCGCGACCAGGTCGGCCGATGCCGCGCTCGCCGTCGGCTGCGAACCAGTGATCTGGTAGATACCGTTGTCCCACACCACGATGGTGAGGTTCTTGGGCGCGCGCTCGGCAACGGTCGCAAGGCAGCCGAGCTGCATGAGCAGCGAGCCGTCGCCTTCGAGCGCAATCACGTGCCGCCGCGGCTGTGCGATGGCGACGCCGAGCGCAATCGGGATCGTGAGCCCCATGCTGCCGAGCATGTAGAAGTTCTGCGGACGCTGGCCGCTGGCCCAGAGATCGAAATTGGCATTGCCGATGCCGCCGATGACGGCTTCTTCGCGCTTGAGTTGACCGACCAGCCGCTTGGTCAGGTCGAAACGGTTCATCACCTTCGCATTATGGGCGCCGATGTTCGCCTGTGACTTGCTGGTCATGGCTACCCCTCGAACGCTTTGCCGCCGGTGAGCAACGGCGAGAGGATGAAGGTGACCGGCGCCTGCGTCGCTACGGCCTGCTTGATCGAGCGATCGAGGATGAATCCGAGCTCGTCCTGGCGCGTGATGGTGACATTCTCAACGGCGAGCGAATTGAGCACCGGTCGCATGGTCTTGTAGACCAGCGCCTGCCCGAGATTGAATTCGCCCAGCGTGCCGCGCTCGGAAACGAAGATGAGCGCGGGAATTTGCGACGGCACCACCAGCGAGGCCAACGCATTCGGAATGGTGCCGAAGCCGCTGGTCTGCATCAGGACGGTGCCGCGCATGCCACCCATCCAGGCCCCCGTAATGATGCCGAGCGCCTCCTCCTCGCGTGTCGCGGCGAAAGTCGTGAAGTACGTGTCGGCGTGAAGCGCTTCGATCAGGGGCGTGAACACCCGGTCCGGAACATAGACGATGAGCTTGACGTCGTTGGCTTTCAGGCTCGCGCGCACAACCTCGTGCCAGGCGGTTGCTCGGGTGGATTTGTCTGTCATGCGTGACCGGCGCCGCTGCCTTTGAATATCGTGAAAACCTGTGTCGGCGCCGCCGTCTGCGAGGCCATTGCTCCAATAATCGCAAAAGCTTAGCCTAAGACAATTCAGGGCGCTAATTACAAAATACTGCCGAAAGTCAGGGGAGGACGATGAGCAAATTCAACGCACACTCTGCGCCGTCACGGCGCAGCATCATCAAGGGCGCGGGCGCATTGGCGGCCGGCGTCGTCGCGCCGGCATTTCTGCGCGTGCGCTCGGCCTATGCCGCTTATCCGGAGCGGCCGGTGAAAGTGGTGGTCGCAAACACGCCGGGCGGTCCGTCCGATCTGGTGGGGCGCATGATCACCGCCGCCCTGCAGAAAGAAACCGGCAAGACCTTCGTGATCGAAAACATCGGCGGCGCCGGCGGCAATATAGGAATGGGGCAAGCCGCGCGTTCCGAGGCGGATGGCTACACCTTCCTGCTTGCGACCAATGCCTATTCGGTCAATCCCGGTCTCTACAACAAGATACCCTATGACCCGCTCAAAGACTTTGTGGGCGTCTGCGAGCTGGCGACGTCGCCAAATACATTCGTGGTCAAGTCCGAACTGCCGGTCAAAACGGTCAAGGAATTCGCCGCACTCGCCCGTGCCAACCCGGACAAGTTCAACTGCGCGAGTCCGCCGATCGGCACCACACCGCAGATCTCCGCCGAGATGATGAAGCTTCGCGAGAAACTGCCCAAGCTGGAAGTGGTTGTCTTCAAGGGCGGCGGTGATGCGCTGCAAGCTCTGCTCAGTGGCACTGTGCAGTTGAGCTCGGGTTCGCTGCCGCCGGCAGCCCCGCACATCAAGGCCGGCACGCTTCGCTGCCTCGCGGTCACCGGTGAAAGTCGCTGGCCGGATCTGCCCGACGTCCCGACCATGGTGGAGTCCGGCTATAAGGATTTCGTGCTGGCGACCGATACCGTGATGCTGGCGCCGGCGAAGACGCCGCCTGAGGCCGTCAAGTGGTTCGAAACTGAAATATTGAAGATTCTGAGCACGGCGGAAATGAAAGAGATGCTCTTCAAGCGCGGGTTCCAGGTGCGGCCCAAGGGTGCCAAAGAGGCTTGGGCGCGCGTTACCAAGGAAATCGATATGTTCAAGAGCATCATTGAGCAGGCCGATATGAAGAAGCTCTAGAAACGGCCATATACAAATAAATTGCGCCCGCCGTCGTTCTACGCGACGGCGGGCGCTCTAACGACCGAGGTTGCCGCCGTGCAGATCAAGACCATCGAACCGATCGCGGTCAGCCTGCCGATGCGCAAGCCGGTCATCATGGCGGGCGAGGAAATCCGGCGCGCCGCTAACGTGCTGGTGCGGATCGAGGCCGACAATGGCTCGATAGGCTGGGGCGAGGCTGGCGAGGCCCCGATGCACACAGGCGAAACTGTCGAGAGTATGACTGCGGCCATCCAGCATCTTTTGCCGCATCTCGTGGGTCGCAATGCCGATGATATCGACGGCGCGCTCGCCGCAATGGACGGTCACATGTACGGCAACCATGGCGCCAAGGCAGCGATCGAGATCGCGCTGCACGATCTCACGGGCCGTGCCACCGGCAAACCAGTGCACGCGCTGATCGGCGACAAGAAGCGCAGCCGTATGTTGTTGCTCGGAACTATTGGCGGCGGTGATTTCGACGACGATCTTCGCGACGCAGAAACAAAGAAGGCCGCGGGTGTTACTGCCTACAAGATCAAGGTCGGCATCGACACGCCTGAGAATGACGCCGCGCGGACGCGCGAGATCTGCAAGGTGCTCGGAAATGGCATGCTAATCTCGGCCGACGCCAACCAGGGTTACAGCGTCGAGCAGGCTGTCACTTACGTGCGCGCGGTGAACGGGTCAGGTCTCGATTTCTTCGAGCAGCCGGTTGCGGCGGATGAGCTCGCGGGCATGGCAAAGGTCGCCGCCGCAACCGATATCGCCATCGGCGCCGACGAAGGCATTCACTCGCTCGACGACATCCGCCGTCACCACGACGGCAAGGCTGCACGAGGGGTCAGCCTCAAGGCCATCAAGCTCGGCGGTATCCGCTCTGTGATTGAGGCAAGTAAGCTCTGCGACCGCCTGGGCATGAGCGTGAACATCTCGTGTAAAACCGGAGAATCGAGCGTCGCCTGTGCGGCGGCACTCCACGTTGCGTCCGTCATCTCCAATATCGGCTGGGCGCTGACGCTGACCCATCTCGGGCTTGCCGAAGACGTTGCGAAAAGCCCGCTGCCGACAGGCAATGGTTTTGCGGAAAGTCTCGACCGGCCGGGCCTTGGCATCGAAGTCGACGAAGACCGCGTTCGCCGGCACCGCGTGCAAATTGCGACGCGAAGCGTCGCCTAGAGGCGCGGCTTATGATTGAATTTCCAGGCCAGCGCGCCGCGCAGTGTCTGGCCTTTCAAAGATACGCGATACGGATCGCCGAGGACGCCGACATAATCCTTGTGGGCGGCGCACATGGGCTACAAGCTTCGACCGGGCGTAGCTTGGCGCAAGCCGTTCATGACAAGCACGTGGCGGGCAACCACAACACCTGCGTCATGACGTTCGCCGGTGCTATGGCGAATGAGCTGCAAAAAATGGTTTCGGGCCGGAATTGCAGCCCCGAATACGATGGCGCCCTACGCTGGATTCCTCTATTGGATCGTACGAAGCGAATAGACCCCCGCTCCACGATGAAAAGCCCACCCAAACTGGCGCAATTGTCGGTGCTGACCCTTGCATTCGCGCTGAGTCAGGCATTTCGGACGATTCCGTCCATTACGGTCAACGGCATTGCCGAGGAATTACAAGCCGGCCCGGCCGCTCTGGCTTTGTTCAGCGGCGTCTTCCATTGGAGCTTCGCGTTGATGCAGGTGCCGGTCGGGCTGGCGCTCGACATATTCGGGGTGCGCCGCGCAGTGATCGCACTTTCGGGGCTCGCAATATTGGGCGGAGCAATTTGCACGTTCGCGCCCGACATGAACGCGTTGTTTCTGGGCCAGATCCTGATCGGGGCCGGCTGCGCTCCGGCATTCATGGCCGCGATCGTGTTTACGTCGCAGCATTGGCCCGTTGCGCGTTTCGCCGCCATTTCGGGGCTTGTTCTGGCGATCGGCAGCGGGGGGATGCTGATATCGGCGACGCCCTTGGCATGGGTCATCGATCAGTGGTCGTGGCGAAGCGCGTTTGCCGTCCTGACAATAATGTCGATATTCACGCTGCTCGCATCCGCATTGATTCTGGAAAAATCCGCAGTGCAGCGCTCGCGCCGGCTGGCACCCGAAATCTGGGCCGCATTCTACGGCCTTCGATTTGTCCTGTTCGGGCGCCGCCCCGTCGCGCTTCTCGCCATTGGCTTCGTCAGTTACGGCGCCGTCATCACGATCAGGGGTCTCTGGATCGTACCCATGTTCGTCGAGCGCTACGGATTGAGCTTGCTTTCGGCGGGCAACGTCGCACTGCTCTTTTCAATTTCGATGATTCTTGGCCCGGCAGTCATGGGCCACTTCGACCCCGGCGATAGAGTACGCCCGGCCATCATAACGACAATAGCGCTGGTAATCGCGGCGACGATCGGCGCCCTGGCGGTATTCGACGGGCTTTCGCTCTGGCTCGATGTGATCCTCTGCACCGCGTTGGGTTTTCTTTCAGGCTCCTTCATTCTCATCTAT
>DASSYU010000521.1:0-6087 GCA_035703125.1 Pseudolabrys sp.
AGGCCGGCCTGTAAAGTGGATCGAGGATCGCCGTGAGCATTTGCTTGCCATCAATCATTCCCGAGAGATCGACTGTGAACTCGAGATTGCATGCCGCCGCGACGGCACGATTTTGGCGCTGCGCGGCAAGATTCACGGAGATATGGGCGCGTACATTCGGACCAATGGCGGCGTAGTGCCTGCGAAAGCGGCGCAGTTTCTGCACGGTCCCTATCGCATCCCGGCGATCAAGATCGAAGTCGCGACCTATATGACGAATAAGACGCCGGTCGGTACCTATCGAGCCCCGGGGCGGTTCGAGGCCAATTTCTTCCGCGAGCGACTCATGGAGATGGCGGCGGGCGATCTCGGCATGGATCCGGTCACCTTCCGTCGGAAAAACATCATCACCGAGGCGGAGCTTCCGTATTCGATCGGCCAGCTCGTGCCCTACGAAACCGAGACGCATTACGACAATGGCGACTATGTCGCCGCATTTGAGCGCTGTCTCACTGAGTTCGGCTACGAAGAAAAGAAAGCAATGGCCGGCAAACGGGTCGATGGCCGCTACCACGGCATCGCCGCCGTACCATTCGTCGAAAGCGGCGGTGCCGGGCCGCGCGAAAACGCGCGTATGACCCTGGGCGCGGATGGTTTCATCACAATCGGCATAGGCTCATCCGCGCTTGGGCAGGGGCTCGAGACGACCTTCGCCCAGATTGCGGGCGATGCCCTCGGCTTGCCGTTCGAGTGTTTTCGCATTCTGCATGGATCGACCGATCTAGTGACGGAAGGATTTGGGACCTACCACTCGCGCGCCATCGTGATGGGTGGATCGGCTATTCTTGAAGCGGCGAAAAAGCTCCAGCAAGCACTTCGCACAGCCTGCGCTTCCGAGTTGGGGTGCGATGCCGCCGACATCACTATCGCGGATGGCAGCGCCAGTAATGGGAGCCGCTCGCTTTCCTTCGGAGAGGTCGCCGCAAGAGCAGGCGGCGCCATCGTGGTTGAAGCGACCTTCTCGAACAATGTGCGGACATACAGCTATGGCGCACACGCTGCGCATGTCGCCGTAGACGACAGAACCGGTCACGTCGAGGTCCTAGATTACGTTGCGGTGGAGGACGTCGGCCGCGCTATCAATCCCGCGATCGTCCATGGCCAAGCCCTCGGCGCCTTGGTGCAAGGCCTCGGAGGCGTATTCCTCGACCATTTGATTTACGACGAAAACGCGCAGCTCCTAAACGCCTCACTTGTCGACTATCTAGTGCCGACCGCGACGGACTTTCCGAATGTGCGCGGCGTGACCCTTGAATTGCGGCCATCACCGAGCAACCCGCTCGGTGCCAAAGGAGCGGGCGAGGGCGGAATCGTCGCCGTTGCCGCCACGATCGGGAACGCGGTTGCCAACGCGTTATCAACGCTCGCCGTGGAGCCGAATACGCTGCCCCTAACGCCCCCAAGCTTGTGGCGGCTCATCGACGAGGCTCGGCGGCAATGACCATCGACATTCATGCTCATTACGTTCCCGAGGAATTAATAGCGCGAACGCGCTCCCGAAATGACCTCGGTGTAAAGATCGTCGACGGGGCGCAAACACCGGCGCTGACGTTCGAATACGGCTTCAGAGTTCGTCCGTTTTTTCCAAAACTCATCGAAGATGTTGATCAGCGCATCGCCTGGCTCGACAGCCAAAAGATCGATTACCAACTCGTCGCGACGTGGCCGGACATATACGGTTACGGACTGCCCGATGAGAAATGCGTCGCCTGGCACCGAACCCTCAATGATACGCTGGCGGCGTGGTGCGGCGACAATGCGAAACGCTTTGGTTTTGTCGCTTCTGTGCCGCTACCTAACGCGAAAAATGCTGCAGCCGAGTTCAAGCGCGCCATCGGCCTCGGCGCCTGCGGTATCATGGTGCCCGCCAACGTTGAGGGGACCAATCTGGGCCAAGTGCCGCTAGATTCACTCTGGGCCGAGGTAGAAAAGAGCGGCAGCCCCGTCATTGTCCACCCGGTGTTAATCGGGTCGGCACCGCGCGCCGCCAAGTTCGGCCTCACGCAGAGCACGCAATACACCTTTGACACCACGCTTGGCGCTGGGTCGCTTCTATTTGCGGGTGTGCTTGATCGCTTCCCACGGCTAACGTTTGTGCTGTCACATGGGGGCGGGGCCCTTCCATATCTTGCCGGCCGTTTCGATATCATGCATGCCCGCATGGATCGGCAGGCACAGGGAGACGTAGCCACCGAGAATCCTTCGGCTTATGTCGCGCGTTTTGCGTACGACAGCATCCTCCATGCGGGAAAGCCCCTCCGCTTCCTTGCCGATCTCGTTGGTGTCGATCGCATTATGCTCGGCACAGACTACTCGTTTCCGCCAGCCGATTTGACGCCGATGAAAACGCTGCGAGACTCGGGGTTCTCACCGCGCGAGATTGAGCGCATTTCCGACGCAAATCCTCGGAAAATGTTCAGGATCGATCCAAGGCAATAGCAATTGGCCGTTTGAGATTTCAATCATTCATCGGACGGTGATCTCACCCTGAACGAGAAGCGCGCTATCTTAGCCTCATGGGCATCCGATGCCTGAAGGACGGACCCGGTTTCTTTCCGTAAGTGCAGCATTTCCGGGCTCATCCCCATGAGGAGACCGCGGCAAATTGCTGGCACGGATCTGCTTATGGAGTAGGCTGGAAAATTCTATGATGCCGGCTGCGACAGTCACATACAGAGGAGTGGGCACATGTATGGTCGTTCGTTCAACCTCATCTTCCTGGCGGCTCTGACGATAGCCGGCGTGGCACCGCAGCAAAGCGTGGCACAGGAAGTCATCCGGATTGGCGCTCCGCTGCCACTGACCGGGCCGCTGTCGCCCGAAGGTATCAAGCAAAAGCAGGGATACGATCTCTGGGCCGAGGTGGCCAATTCCAAGGGCGGCGTCAAGGCGGGTGGAAAAAGCTACAAGGTCGAAATCGTGTATGTCGATTATGCCTCGAATACGCCTCGAGCGGTTCAGACGGCCGAACGCCTTATCACCGAAGACAAAGTGAATTTCCTGTTTTCGCCGTTCGGGTCGGGAGCGACGAAGGCGGCAAGTGGAGTGTCGGAAAAATACGGAATCCCGACTGTCGCTGCGACTGCCTCCTCGGAGCAGGTCTACGATCAGGGTTACAAATATCTGTTCGGAACCTTTACCCCGAACGACACCCTGACCGAACCCCTCAGCACGATTGTCACCAAGCGTGACCCGAACATCAAGCGCGTCGCCATACTGGCGCGGAACGATCTTTTTCCGCTCGCGATCGGTAACGAGATGGAGAAATCAGCCAAGAAGCGTAATCTCGAAGTCGTGATGTTCGAGAAATACGCGATCGGCACGATGGATCATGCTTCGGCAATCACGCAGATGCGCGCGGCAAAGCCGGACTGGATCTTCGCGACTGGCTACATCAACGATCTCATTCTGATCCGTAAGCAGATGAGCGACCTTGGCGTCACTGCGCCGATCGTAACAATGATCGCCGGCCCGGCTTACAAGGAGTTTATCGATGCAACCGGTCCGCTCGCCGAAAACATATCGAGCGCCGCCTGGTGGCACCCGGCTGTCCGCTATGACGGTAAAGGCGTCTTCGGCTCGACGGAAGATTTCAACAAGGTGTGGGAGCAGAAATACAAGGACGCGCCAGACTATGCGCAGGCCTCTGCCGCCGCGGCCGGGGAAATTTTCCAGCTCGCGATCGAGAAGGCGAACAGTATCGATCCGAAACAGGTGCGCGACGCGCTCGCCGCTCTTGACGGCACGACGTTCTATGGGCGCATCAAATTCGGTGCCACCGGGCAGATCACGTCATTGGATCCGCCGGTCTTCCAGATCCAGGGTGGAAAGCCGGTCGTGCTCTTTCCCGATTATGTCAAGCAAGGCGAGCTGAAGACCGGAGTGAAATAATTTTTTCAATGCTTTGGGTCTCCTTCGCACCGGAAGGAGACCCCGGAACGGGCGACTTGACATAGCTGTCTTCCACCGGGGCCGGAGGCGGCGGGCAGCCGCCGCCTCAACGTGCAGTTTTCCGCATGATCTATCTTCAAGTCCTTGCGAACGGTCTGGTGCTGGGCGGACTGTACGCTGCAATCGCGGTCGGCTTCTCGCTGGTCTGGGGCGTGCTCAACGTCATCAATCTGCTGCACGGCTCGTTCATCATTCTTGGCGCCTATGTTGCATTCTTCGCACACGCGCTCTATGGCGTGCATCCGTTTCTGTCGGCGCCACTTGCGGGTCTCCTCCTGTTTGCGATCGGCTATTCGCTGCAGGGAGCCGTCATCAATCGCGTCATCCGCGCGCCCGTGTTGATGACCTTAACGCTGACCTTCGGCCTTGATCTGCTACTCAACAACGCAATGTTGCTTCTCTTCAAGGCCGATTACCGAAAAGTTGTGCTCGATCCGCCGCTCGGCTCGATTGTTCTTGGTCCGATCGTGCTGCCGCTCGACCGGATCGCGGTGATGATCCTTGCGCTCCTGATGACCTACGGTCTCTACCGGTTGTTGCGGGACAGCAAGCTGGGTCGCGCAATCATTGCGATCCGGATGGACCGCGAGGCCGCGGCGCTGATGGGTGTCGATGTCATGCGGATGCAGGCGATGACATTTGCCATTGGAGCGTTTATGGCGGGTGCGGCGGGAAGCCTGCTCAGCATCATCTATCCGATCTCACCGCTCAACAGCATCACCTTCCTTGGCAAGGCCTTCGTCATTTGTGTCATCGGCGGGCTTGGCAGCGTGGGCGGCGCGATCGTTGGCGGCATCGCCCTCGGCTTGATCGAAAGCCTCACGGCCCTATGGTTCGGCCAGGAGTATGCGGTGCCGATTTCGTTTGCGCTGCTCGTCGCATTCCTTGCGGTCCGGCCCACCGGCCTGCTCGGCAGGAGAGGCTACGAATGAGGACGATCGTCATCCTTGCAATCGTGGCCGCGTTTTTCACGGCGTTGATTTTCGGCGGCAACTACGCGCTCCGCCTGGCGACCATTTTCGCGATGTACGCGACCTTGGCTCTGTCGTGGAACATCATCGGCGGCCTGGCCGGGTATCCTTCGTTCGCCACCGCCGCTTTCTTCGGACTGGGAACCTATGCGTCGGCGATCCTGCAGAGCTCCGGCATGCCGATGCTTCTCGCATGGCCGCTCGGCGGGCTCACCGCCGCGGTTTTCGCCGCCATCATCGGATTGGCGATCCTCCACCTCAAAGGACACTATTTTGCCATCGCCAGCCTGGCTTTGGTCGAAGTGCTTCGCGAATTGGTTAACATCAACGACCGGCTTACGGGCGGCGGCATGGGGCTCAACCTGCCGGTTACGCAGGGAGGCGTTACGCAGCAGGCCGTGTATTTCCTGGCGGCGATGCTGGCGCTGGCGGTCGTCACGCTGCTGTCGGCGGCCGCCGTCCACCGCGGCAAGCTTGGGTTTGCGCTCCGCTGCATCCAGCAAAACGAGGACGCGGCTGTCATGCTCGGCGTCAATGCGCGGCTCTACAAGGCCGCCGCATTCACGCTCTCGGCTGTATTTCCGGGAGTGGCCGGCGGCATCTATGCCAGCTGGGTTCATTATATTGACCCCAGCGACGTGTTCGACATCCTGCTCTCCGTCAAGCCGTTGGTGATGGTTCTGGTCGGAGGCCTGGGCACCTTGTTCGGGCCCGTGATCGGCGCCGCCGTATTTCTGGCATTGGAGGAAGCGGTCTGGCGTAGCTTCCTCACTGTCCATGCGGCGGTGCTCGGGGCCTTGATCGTTGCGTTGATATTGTTTTTGCCGCACGGGCTCATGTCGATCAACCGGCGGCGCTTGGGAGCAGGCAGGACATGAGCGCGCTCCTCGAGATCGACCGGGTCTCACGATCATTCAAGGGCCTTCGTGCCATCGATGACGTCTCCCTTAAAATCAACGCCGGCGAGATCGTGGGCCTGATCGGCCCCAATGGGGCGGGCAAGACGACCCTGGTCAATCTGGTGACCGGGATGTATCCGGCAACGGCCGGACACGTCCGCTTCAATGGGCAGGACATCACGCGGCTCGCACCGAACCACATCGCAAAGCTCGGCATCGCGCGCACC